>CAZULH010000029.1:0-11322 GCA_964621105.1 uncultured bacterium | reverse complement strand
CTTTGCGTATTAGATGTCCTAAAGCATCTTGTACTTCAATAGTGATATTCTGAAGGGGATCGATGATGGTTTTTTCTAGAACATTTAATTGTAATTCAGGATGAAATCGCTCCGTGTAAATAAAATGGGTTTCACTAGTATCAGGTGCTTGATGATAATTTAGGCGTCCTTCGAGATCATATTTAAAATAATCGGTAACGATTCCTTTGCTAGTTAGTCTTTGAGCATTTATTTTACGGCCTTCATTACCATAAGTGAATCGTATCCAATTTTCTTTTTTCCCATACTCATTTTCTTCCCATTGCTCAAGGATTTGCCCTTCTTCGGTGTTGATGCTTTTATATTTGATAGCATTTTCGATAGTTGTTTGAAGAAATCCTAAGGCATCGTATTCATAGGTTTTTATACGATTTTCAGCCTGTTCTTTAATAAGCCTTCCTGCTCCATCATATTCATAGTAAATGGTCAATCCTTCTTCATTTACATAAGATGTGAGGTGAAAGACGTTATATGTCCATTTTTCTAGCTGTACGTTGTTATGATCAAGCGATGTAGCGATTTTGGCTGTTTTACGATGGAAAATATCATATTCGTAAGATATTTGAGATTGATCTGGATAGGTAGTGGAAATGAGATCTCCAAAGACATTATAACGATGAATGATTTTGGTATTATCCGGCTGCAGGATATCTGTCGGCTGTTTATAGAGGTTATATTTTTTTGAATACGTATTTCCTGTAACATCATTGTGTGAAATAATATTACCTTCTACATCATAGAAAAATTGGACTTGTGGGGATATTTTACATTTTTCTCCATGAATTTGAGGATATTGAGTAGCTATACATCTGCCAAATGAGTCGAAAGTTTGTTTTGTAGAATTACTTGAATGATCGACTGTTTCGATTAGTCTTCCTTTAACATCATAATGAGTATAAGAGCGTTTTGTTTTTCCATTTAGCAGAACTTCTTCTGAAAAAAGAGGGGCGTTGAAAGGGGTATATGCAAATCTTTTTGTATTGCTGCCAGGTTCTTTGCTCTCAAGAAGATTTCCTAACTCATCATAAGTATAAGTCTTTATTTTTCCTAAAGGAGTTGTTTTTTTTATGATTCGTCCAGCAGCATCGTAGTCTGTATAAAGTTCATATCGAAAAGCGTTATTCGCATCATAGACTTTTTCTGAAATTACCTGCTGTTTATCCGAATAGGATAAAACAGTCCTTTTTAGGAGTTGTTCGGATTGGGTTTCTTTTGACCAATATAATTCAGAAATGGATTGAACCACTCCTGTGGCAGGATGAATTTCATATCGTTTAATATGACGTTCTGTTGCTGATTGAAAATCATTCGGATCTAAGCAGTCGGCATCATCTCGAATTTCTTCAACAAGGATGTTATCTTCATCATAGCGATAAAATTCACGAAGAAGGATATTTTCCTTGTCGTAGGTATATTTATGGGTTAATAGATTAGTGTTCTCTTTATAAAAATAGCGATAGGTAAGGCCATTTTCTTCTTTTTCTACTGTAGGTACATGGAACTTTGGCAAATATTCATAGGTTTTCTTTAATTTTTCTCCATGGGAAAAAAGTGTTTTAATATCCATGAAGGGTGTTTGTGTGTATCCCGAAAAATTTCCATAGATAACTTCTTCTAAAACATTTCCGCAAACATCATAGATAAAACTTTTAGCAAAATAAGCCTGTTTGTCTTTGTCGCATAATACTTTGTATCTTAATTGATCATATTCCCATTCAAACATCTGCAAGGAATACAAATGATCGACTATATCATAATATTCAAAACGTTGAATAAAGACATAATCATGAAAATATTTCAGCATCTCTTATTTCGGTACAATTAGGAAAATATTGATATTTAGCTACGGTGATTAGTTCTTTTTCTTTATCGCCGGGAATTTGAATAGATTCTACTTTATCAATTGGTAATTCTATTTGATTGGGATGTTCCGCCCATTTTCTTTCTTGTTTCATGTCAGAGGGACAGTAGTAATTAATTTTAAATTGTAAATGCTTGTTTAAATAGAGATCATGTATACGAAGGCCACAGCCTTTTCTTGATGGTAAAAAGCCATATTTTTCTTCCGGTTTATCATCATTGATAATATGGGTTAAATAAGCTTCGTTTTCATGTTCAATGGCTTTATATTCCATTCTCTTATTATCAGAAGTTCGTAACTGATAATGAAAATGATCAGAAGCATCCCATAAGTCTAGATGTATCCACCCATAAATTTTTGTACCGGATGGATTTTTTAAATCGATATGAATGAGACGGTCTTTTTTATCATATTCATAAACAATTTGATGTTGATTAGGTAATATTTCTCTTTCTAGGCGTAAGGTGCACCATATTTTTCGAGGAGCGGTTAGCTTATATTCACAAATGGTACCATCAGATAAAGTTAAGTGGATTGGAGATTTATGCTTTTGTATTACAACGTGGTTATTGGCATAATTGAATTTGCCGCTTAGAGCAGTATAATTAGGCGATTTTTTATTTTTGATCTGATAAAATGCAACATCAGTTTTACTGTTATAATCTGTGCAGGTGTACATAGTCATATTGCCATTTTTATCAGGAACGTAAACATGGCTTCCTTCTGTAACAGATTTTTCATATATCATGTGAAGGTGAGGAAGAAAATTCCATCCCCGCCTTATCCATCCTTTTCTTGGGGGAAAAGGTCCCTGATAATGATTTAGTATTGAATTAAATTTCGAATTTTCTAAAGCGCCTGAACTAGAATATATGCGCTCTAAAGAAAAAGGCATGGGCGCTTGAACAGAGGCATCTTCCATTTTTAAGGCAAAATTCCCGGAAACGACATCAACATGATAAAATACAGACGGATTATCATAATCGCTAAAGGGATCGAAAGAGCAGGTAATTAAAAAGGTAATGAGTAAAACAAGGAAGGAACTAATAAAATATATTTTTTTCATATACAAAAAATTTTTAACACCTTAGTTCTTTAAAAATATTTTTGTAAAGAAAAAATCAAGATTTTTTTTGATTCATAATCGATGAATTGTTATGCTACAGAGATTTTATAAAAAAATTCTTCTTGTATTAGTGTACTTGTGAATCGCTAAACTGCTCATCTAGATAAAACAGAATCTCAGTCCATTTTTCATGGAAGTTTTCTTTCAGTTTAGAAAGGCTCCAGATACCGTCGAGATCAAAATAATAATACTTACCATTGTAAAAGCCCAGGTTGCCGGAGCTGACATCATTAAAGCATACGCCGAAGTGCAGGGTACTTTTCTGCATGTTGGAGAATAGTTGTCTGACAGCTGTTTCGTGAGGATGGCCGGTTTTTTTTCCATTTTTAATGGCGGCAATATCAATATTGAGAATTTCACAAGGGTACGTTACATATCCACAGCATTGATCGTTTTTATCGATGATAACAGCTTTTAGGGGAACGATATTGTTAAGCGCTCCTTTTTTTGCAAAAAGGTAAAAATCTGTATTTCTGTTGTTGAGCATATTGCGGGTATTTTCTTCCCATATTTTTATATAGTAATTTTCATATTGATAAACGGTGTGGAGGGGAATTTTTTTTATTATGGTACATTTTGCAAGGGGAATGTCTTGAAGTTTCCATTCTTTGATTTCGCAATAGGCAGATTGAGTAAATAAAAATAGGAGAAGAAAAAATCTAAAAGCCACGTTTTTCCCTAAATTCTGTGATTAGATCTAAATCTTTCAAATCTTTTTCTTTAGCCTTTCTTTTTTTGTATTCATAGACGGAGTCTAAGGAGACAAAGCGCATACCTTTATGGTAGAAGTAGTTATCGGGGTTTAAGATGAGTTCGTCTGTATTGAAGCCATATTTGGTACGGGTGGAGTTATTAAGGCCGATATCAGGGAAGCTGGGACGTGTGCTTTTTACTACGATATCAATATCGGAAGAGAGGCGTATCCCGTAAGCGTCGAGAACCCTTCCTGCATCGATACTGTAGAGATCATAAAAATCGGGATTATTTTTGATGTAGGTTTGAAATTCTCTTAAGAGGGCGTTAGAGGGTTTTATGCGTTTTTGTGTTGAGCAATTTAAGTATTGAACGGTCTGGTCATGAAAAAGGGACTGGGCGTGATAGATGGTTTCAAAGCGCTTGTCATTAAAATGGCAGGCTTCATTGGTGCCGTAATGGGCACGTATCTTACGTTTACAGTCTATGGATTTTGGCCAGCTTTCGCATTCTATTAAAACAACCTGAATCGTTTTCGGATCAAAAGACTGCTGGATCTGTTCAAATCTTTTATGGGGCTGATTTGTTTCAATGAGCCATCCTGTATTGTGGTGGATCTCATATAGCATGGTGATCAGATTGTGAAAACCGCGGCGGTTAAAAGAAAGCGTTTTATGATGGATGATCGAGCCGAACTCTTTAATGATCTCAAATGCTTTTTGTGCATTGGTGCTTACAGGCGGGAACAAAACGATGATGTAGGTATTTTCTTTTAGTTTTGCATATTCGACAGCCATATGGTCGACATATTTCTGTTTCATTCCATGTTCAAGGAGATATTGCGAGCTATATTCTTTAGAGGGGATAGAGAGACGATAGCTGAGGAGGGTTTCCATTTCTTTTTTAATTTCTCTTTCATCTGTTATTCCTGCTGCCTGCAGGTAGGAACGATATAGATTTAGATGCCAGTCTGTCTGTGCTAAAAGGTCTGTATATTTTAGGAAGATATGTTTGGCCATAAGGCTGAAATTTTGCGAACTGAGATTGTCGGGATTGACGTGTGTTTTTGCATAGATGGCATTACAAAAAAAAAGACAATAGATAAAAATGAATGACAGAGGTTTTTTCATGAAAAGCTTTCCAAGGTTAAAAAAAAGAAAAAAGATAGATAAAAAAAATTTTTACATCAAGGAGTAATCCTTGTCTTGTAAAAAAAAATGAAAATAGAAAAGATAAATGCAATCATTATTGAGGTATAAATATGCGCAACTTTTTTTTACTGAGCCTGGCCGGATTTTCGTTGGCATTTGCAGACGGCAAACCGAATGCGGCCAATAAGGTTTTACCTATATTAGGGACAGAGCAGGAGATCGCTTCTTTTTTTCCAAAGACAGTAGAGGAGATTGAATCGAAGAAAAATCAATGGATCAAAGATTTTCAGGACAATTTACATCAGCTTTTGATGCAAAAAAATCATACGTATAACAGGACTGTGAGGTTATTTGATATCACTTATGGAAAAATAGCCTTGGGCGCCAGTCTGATGGAGTGTATTACCCATGTCTATCCGCAGGCAGAAATGAGAAAGGCAGCACAGGAAGCGAGCATTGATTTAAAAAAAGAGATGACAGCCAGTTTTTATGAGCATCCGGAAATTTATACGATTTTAAGCGATGTTCCAGAAAAGCATTTATCGAACAAGCAGAGATACTTTTTAGAAGAGACAAAAGCCGATCTCATGCGAATGGGACTGGGGCTGTCTTCTGAAAAAAGGCAGAAGGCAAAGCGTTTAAATGATGAGCTTGCTTCTTTAGGGGAGAGGTTTGCAGAAAACATTCGTGAGAACCGTTCGACGGTATTGGTAACAAAAGAAGAGCTGGCCGGAATGGAAGAAAATTTTATTGATAGTCTGCAGCAGGACGCAAGCGGCAATTATATTCTGACGATGGACTATCCTATCGTATATCCGATCTTGAGCTATTGTTCTGTTGAGAAAACCAGGAAGCGGCTTTTCACTACTTTTGCACAGAGGGGGTATCCGCAAAACATTCAGGTTTTAGAGGGCATGATACAAAAGCGAGAAGAGCTGGCCAAAATTTTAGATTTTTCCTCCTATGCGGAATATGAGCTTTCCGGCGAGATGGTACAGACGCCTGAGCGTGCGAAAGCGTTTTTGGATGAGATGGCAGAAGTTCTAAAGAAAAAGCAGAGAGAAGAATTTGCGACTTTGACAAAAGATCTTCCCGAAGGAGTTGTATTAAACAAAGAAGGACAGATGCAGCCGTGGGATATCAGCTATGCGATCAACAGCTATATTAAAAAGCATTATGATATCGATACGGAAGCGGTGAAAGAATATTTTCCCCTTGAAAGTACGATAAAGGGGCTTTTGAATGTCTATCAGCAGTTTTTTGCGATTAAGATTGAAGAGATTTCAAATGCCGGTTTATGGAGCGATGAGGTGAGGGTTTTAAAAATTTTAGATCCTACTGCAAAACAGGTATATGGCTATATCCTTTTAGATCTTTTTCCTCGGGAGGGCAAGTATTCCCATGCCTGTGAAGGCACATTGATACCGGCTGTAAATATTGGGAAGCAGAAAATTCCTTTTCTGGGTTATGTAATCTGCAATTTCCCAAGAGAAACTTCCAAAACGCCTTCGTTGCTGACACATAATAATATGACTACTTTTTTCCATGAGTTCGGGCATGCTCTGCATGATGTTTTGGGAAGGACGGATTTGATTTCAACAGCAGGAACGAGCACCAAGCGGGATTTTGTCGAACTGCCGTCGCAGCTGTTGGAAGAGTGGCTTTGGGACTCTGAAATTTTGCAGATGTGCAGCAGCCACTATAAGACTAACGAGAAGATACCGCAGGAGCTGATCGACAAGATGGTAGCGGCAAAGAATGCTTTTTCCGGAAGTTTTAATATGAGGCAGATCATGCTGTCTAATTATTCATTGGCTATTTTTTCCTCCAAAGATGTGGGAATACAAAAGCTCTGGCGCAGTTTAAATGCTTCCTATCGTTCCGAGGTAGCTTTATCGATGGACGATTATTTTTATCTTTCCTTTGGCCATCTGGATGGTTATGGCGCCCGTTATTATGGGTATTTATGGTCGAAGGTATTTGCTTTAGATGTTTTTGATGTGATCAAAAAGGGAGGCCTTTTAAATCCTCAGGTTGGCAAAAGGTATGTAAAAGAGATCATCGGCCAGGGCGGCAGCCAGGATCCGAATGTATTATTAGAAAACTTTTTGAAAAGGCCTCCATCTGCAGATGCCTTTTATGAAAACATAGGAGTTAAGCATTAAATCAAAAGAAAAGATTCATCGCTTTGCTGTTTTTGGAATTCCCGGCAGAGGGAAATCTGTTTTTTCCTACAGGCTTTCGCAGCGGTTATCGCTGCCTATTTTTCATGTGGACTTTTACATTTTCCGTCGTCAAAAAGATGTCGATAATTTTATTAGGGGAAAATTATGAAAAAGCCATTGATCCGCCTGGCCAAACTTTTATCGCAAAGAGGGATTTGTTCGCGTCGGGAAGCGGAAGAATATATTGAAAAAGGTCTTGTTGAGGTTGATGGAAAAATCATCGATCGTCAGGGGACACAAGTTTCTTTGGATGCTAAAGTTGTTTTATTAAAAGAAGCGAAAGTTAAGCAGAAAGAGAAAGTATCGATTATTCTCAATAAGCCGGTGGGGTATGTCTCTAACATGCCGGAAAAAGGCTATCCTCCTGCCATTTCCTTAATTACTTATCAAAACTGTATCGACAAAAAGAGACGGCCTTTTCCTAAAAAGAAGCTGGCGGTAGTCGGAAGGCTGGACATTGATTCCAAGGGGCTTTTGTTATTTACGCAGGATGGAACTTTAGCCAAAGCGGTTATTGGGCAGGACTCTGCTATCGAAAAGGAATATCTTGTTCATGTTAAAGGAAAGATCGATCAAAAGGTTATCGACCGTCTTTGTTTTGGTCTTTCTTTGGACAATAAAAAACTAAAAAAAGCACAAGTGAAACAAATAAAGCATCAAGAGCTGCAGTTTATTTTAAAAGAAGGGAAAAAAAGACAGATACGAAAAATGTGCGAGATGGTGGGGCTGGAAGTTGTTTCATTAAAACGAGTGAGAATCGGACCAATTGAGTTAAAAAATTTACCTTTGGGCAAATGGCGGTTTTTAAAAGAGGAAGAAATTCTTTCCTGTAAGGAGTTGGGCGGATGGAAGGAAAAAAAGAAGAACTAGCCTCTATTTCGGAAGCGGTTAAAGTTTGTCAAAAATGTGCGCTTGGCCGATCAAGGCAAACTCCTATAGCAGGAGAAGGGCCGGCGGATGCCGGCATTGTTTTTGTAGGGGAAGCGCCGGGAGCGGAAGAGGATCGCTGCGGTAAGCCTTTTATTGGAAAGGCGGGAAAAATTTTCGATGAGGTCTTGGAAAAAGCAAATTTGCAGAGGTCTTCTGTATTTATTACCAATGTCGTTAAGTGCCGTCCTCCCAAAAATCGCGATCCGGCTATAGAAGAGATAGAAAGCTGTCTTCCCTATCTTTTTTCGCAGTTTAAAATTATTCAGCCAAAAAAAATTATCTGTTTGGGCAGGATTTCGTCCAAAGCGCTATGGCAGAGATTAAAACTTCCTTTTAGCGGCATCTCAAAGATGCATGGGCATACGCATAGATTTCAGGCTTCTTATGGAAAAGTGATGATCGGCTGCATGCATCATCCTGCTGCTGCTTGTTATCAAAGTGATCTTTTGCAGACGATGATAAATGATTTAAAGCATATTTTATCGGTACAAATTAGTTGATCGATTTCTTTTTTCCGATTACAGTTATAGAAAAAATGGAGGCACAGTTATGGGAACAACAGCTAAAAAGATCGTAAAATGCGATGTAGATAAATTAATTGAGATGATGAACAAGGCTTTAGCTGATGAATGGCTTGCTTATTATCAATACTGGATCGGTGCACAGATTGTTGAAGGGCCGATGATGACGCCCACAAAAGCGGAATTGGAAGAGCATGCCGAGGAAGAGCTCAAACATGCAAAGATGTTAACGGAGCGAATTCTGGTATTAGGCGGAAAGCCGATCCTCAATCCTAACCAATGGGAAAAAATGGCCAACTGCAAATATGCCGAGCCTTCCGATACTTCTGTCGCTGCAATCTTAAAGCAGAATATTGAAGGGGAGCGATGCGCCATTGCCGTTTATCAGAAACTGGTCGAAATGACGGAAGGAAAAGATCCGATCTCTTACCATATGTTTGTCTCTATTTTAGAAGAAGAGATCGAACATGAGGACGATCTGGAAATTATCTATAACAATCTCCCTAAGTCTAGGTAGTTAGGTTAGGGGAATCTCTTCAAATAAAGGAACTCTTGATCTCTCTTCAATTTCCTGGATATATGAGATACGAGTTCCTGATTTGTCGTAATTAGAAGTGAATATACATCCAAGAGGGAAGAGCTCGATACATGCCCGTAGCAAGTTCAAGACGCCGTGGGTGATTTTCTCTGTTCCCAATATAAAGTTTTTAGAATAGTTAGGCTGCCATTCTGGCTCATCTTTTTTAGTAGCTCTGGGAACAAAGTCGGAAAGTCCATAGAAGAGGGCCTGGACAAGGCCGTAGATAATTTCAGCCGTAGCAAAAACCGCACGTACTGCGCCTGCAACTTCTTCAGCGATGGGGTAATTACTAGTGGGATTTAAGATCCTTGTTTCAAATTTGGCGGCAAAGTTCATAATTTTTCTCCTCTACATGTAAATAGAAAAAAAGGCTAAGCCAAATAGTGAAATTGATCAAGAAAATCTTTTACGCAGCTTTTTTTGTTTTCTTAGGGCCGGTAGGAGGTTTATTGGCAGGCCACAGGATTTTTCTTGCCCAGTGATTAGCGCTCCATGGATCGTTTTTGGTGAGCTTGCCTTTTTTATTGCGGATACCTGCGCTTCGGGCAAGGTAGCTTTTTTTTGCTTTTCTTGAGTAGTTATGGCCATAGCCGAGAGCGCCGAAATGGATGAGTTTGACCTTTCTTTTTTTGTTGATGGTTTTTGTTGCTAACACCATCATTTTCTTTCCTTTAGCTGTTGATTTTTGCGGTTTGTTCAAGCTCCAGAGCTTGCCTCTATACTCATATTTTGTTTTTACTTTTTTTAGCTTGGACAAATCGATGCCTTCTGCCATTTTTCGTACTCCTGTTATTAATTTTCATTCTATTTATAAATAGATTATTTGAAAGAAATTTTTTTTTATATTAGTGTGCGAATTAGATAAACAAGGAAGTAGTTACTATGATGGCAGTGAAAAAATATTGGCGGCTGCATGATTAAAAAACTGGTGCTGCCTGTTTTTGCTCTTATCGGTATTGGAGCGGGAATTTTTATGATCGTTATCTCTCGCCAAAAGCCGCCTGTAGCTAAAATTTTATTTCCGCCGCCGCAGCCTCCATATGAGCATTTTGTTTCAGGATCGGGGATTATTGAAGCGGCTTCTGAAAATATAAAAATTGGAACGGCTTTTCCGGACTTAGTGACGGACATCTATGTATCGGTAGGGGAAAAAGTAAAAAAAGACGATCCTCTTTTTCGTTTGGACATACGTCAGCTGGAGGCAGATTTACATGATGCCATGGCAAAAACACGCACGGCCAAGGAAAATATGGAAGACAGGCGCGTACAGTTTTACTGGTATCAGAAACTGAAAGACAAGCGCGCTGTCAGCGAGGATGAATATAATCAGAAATACTATGCCTATGAGACGGCAAAAAAAGAGGCAGAACAGGCGATAGCGCAGGAAGGGGTGATCAAAATGACTATCGAAAGATCGATGATCCGTGCGCCTATGGATGGAGAAATTCTGCAGGTCAATGTGAAACTAGGGCAGTTTGCCAATGTCAACCCTTTTGATAAAAAGCCGCTGATGTTATTCGGCAATCTGGATGTTTATCATGTTCGCATCGATGTGGATGAGGAAGATGCATGGCGGGTGGTTAAAGAGGCGCCGGCAATGGCCTATGTGCGCGGTAATTCCTCTATTCAGATCCCTTTGGAATTTGTAAAGATCGAACCTTATGTTGTACCGAAAGTTTCCTTGACATCGGATAATCAGGAAAGAGTGGATACAAGGGTTTTGCAGGTTATTTACCGATTTAAGCGCGACCATTATCCTGTCTATGTCGGGCAGCTGATGGACGTATATATCGAAGCTCTTCCTTCAAACAAGAAGTATTATGAAATCAAGTATATGGACCGTTAGTTTTTTTCTTATGGCCGGATGTATGGTAGGGCCGGACTATAAAGAGCCGGATATTTCTACTGCGAAGGTGTATTCTGAAGCAAAAACATCGGAAAATACCGATTATGCACTTTGGTATGAGAGATTTAATGACCCTCAGCTGACGGCATATATTGAAGAGGGGGTCAAGGCCAACTATGATTTTTCGATAGCCTTGGAAAAAATTGAACAGACAAGGGCGGCCTATCGGCTGAGCGCAGCTAATCTATGGCCGGAAATTGATATGACGGCCCAGGCGATCCGCACGAGGGTAAGTGAAAATCTATATGCTTCCAGTATCGGGCCGACGACGCGCAATGTTTTTCAGGTGG
>CAZULH010000028.1:0-11428 GCA_964621105.1 uncultured bacterium | reverse complement strand
TTCAGAAGCCATTATGCGACTGGTTAACGCCAAACCCGGCAAGAAAAGCTACAAATGTCCAGTTCAAGGGTGTCATGAACGCTTTTCTTTAACCTCTAATGAGAGGCAGCTAAAGTTACAGAAAAAAATTAAAGATTTTGTACAACAGCGTTGGGGAGAAGATGATCTTTACGAATTACAGCAAACAAAAGAAGACCGAGCAAAAGTTCAAAATTTTTGGAATTGGAAGAGCCATGACCAATCAGTAGAAGACCAAGAAGGCCCTGATTATGCAGGGAGACAAGAAGAAGAAAAAAAAGCGGCGGCGGCTGCAGATTCCTCATTTCATCATTATTATTTTGAAGGTGGTGGACCTGATGACGATTATGGTTTAAATCCAGGAGATCTCAATATTATTGATGGTTATTATGGCAAGGGAAGTGATTAAGAAGATAAAACACCTCCAGGTTTAAGTGATAACGATTAAATAAAAAAGACAATTTATTCTTGTAATAAACCCTTTACAACAAGTAAGCTATTTTTTTTAAAAAAGGATTTTTCTATGGCATTTCATGTATCAAGAATCTCATTTGGTTTTCCTATAGATCACTTTGATAAAGCTATTATGCTAACGCCCATAGGTCATGGACAGCATCTTTTTGATAGACATTCTCACGTCATTAGGCAAATGTTTGAAGAAAAACCAGTCAATAAAACCTATCAATGTCCGATTCAAGGATGCCATCAAAGATTTTCGCTTCTCCCAAATCATGTACAAGCAAAATTAGCAAAAAAAATTCAGGATGCTATATCACAGAGACTTGGAAAAAAGACATTAGATGCATTACTAGCAATCAAAGATGAGCGACCACAAGTGATAGGCATGTGGACTCATTTGCAAGAGCAAGTCGCTATGACAGAACCACCTCTTTCTGCCGATGCTTCTTTGTCCGGTTTCTCTGAACATTTACCAGAAAAGCGTCCCGGGGAAAACCGTGTTACCCGTTTCTATTACTTTGAAGATCCTGCCGATGAAGATGATGCTCCTGATGATCACGGCCTTCAAGTAGGAGAAGGATCTTGTATTCAAGGCTATTATCAAAATGAATCGGAAGTAGAAAACTCAACCGATGATTCTCAAGCTGACGGCTCAGTAAAATCTTTTGATGAATGAAGCTATTGCATCATTTTCCCACATCTGCTGTTAGTCCGTATTCCCATTTAATCACATTGGGAGTATTTGACGGCCTGCACAGAGGCCATTATGCCCTTTTTCAAAAGTTAGAAGAGTTAAAAAAACAAACAAATAGCCCCATTGCGGCGATTATATTTAATAGATCTTCCTATCTTATCCATCCCGAAGAGCAGCTAAAAATTTTACAATCGTGGGGAGTAGATGTTGTTATTCGATTAGACCTTTGTGAAGAAATTAAACAAAAACCCTATCCTACTTTTATTGAAGATCTGAAAAGAGCATTTAACTTTTCCCATTTAGTTTTAGGAGAAGATGCTTGTTTCGGGAAAAACAAAATGGGAACAAAAGAAAATATTTTATCTTTGCAAAAAACTTTTTCTTTTAAGGCACATTATATTAAAAAAGTTTTCTATGAGCACAAAGTAATTTCAAGTTCGCGTATACGTAAAGAAATGGAAAAAGGCAACCTATCCTTGGTAAAAGAGCTGATGGGAAGGCCTTTTACCCTTTCTTTTTCCTTACAAGGCCTGCAAGAATATCTATCTCCCCTATTTCTCCCTCCATCGGGAAAATATCCTGCCCAAATTCACTGTAATGGCAGCCAAATTTTTAAAGATGTACAAATCATCAACAAAGAAAACCAAAAGATGGTATACTTTTTGCATGATGAAATGCAAAATATAGAAGAACCCCTAACAATAAAATTTTAATTATGAGCAATCTTTCTTGCGGCATTGTAGGCCTGCCCAATGTTGGAAAATCGACGATTTTCCGTGCGCTTACAAAAAAACAGGTACCTGCAGAAAACTATCCTTTCTGCACGATCGATCCGAATATCGGCATTGTTGAGCTCTATGATGAGCGGCTGGATAAACTGGCCGAGCTTTCGCAGAGTGACAAGATCGTCTATGCGAGCGTATCTTTTGTGGATATTGCCGGTCTAGTAGCGGGAGCAGCTAAAGGAGAAGGCCTGGGCAATAAATTTTTAAGCCACATCCGAGAAACTGATGCCATCTGCCATGTTGTACGCTGTTTTGAGGATGAGAACATCACCCATGTATCAGGGAAAATCGATCCTGTTAAAGACATTGAAACGATCAACCTAGAGCTGGGCCTAAGCGATCTGCAGCTGATTGAGAACACCTATCCCAAAATCGAAAAACAGCTGAAAACCAACAAAGATTTAAAAATCACCCTTGACACCTTGGATTTATTAAAAAAGCATTTGGATGAAGGCGGACAGATACGTTCGTTAAAGCTGACAGAAGAGCAGGCGACTTCTGTCTCTCATTTACCTTTTTTAACTAAAAAGAAAATGATCTATCTTGCCAACATCGATGAGAATGATATTCAAAAAGAAAATTCTTTTGTCCAAAAAGTAGAGGAACACGCCAAAAAAGAAAATAGCCCCTGTTTATCCATCTGCGGAAAAATAGAAGAGGAAATTGTGCAGCTCCCTAAAGATGAAGCGCAGGAATTCCTGTCTTCTTTGGGCCTTGAAAAATCAGGACTGGACAGGCTGATTGAAACAGCTTTTTCTACATTGGGCCTGATTACATTTATCACAACGGGAAAAATGGAGACCAAGGCGTGGACCATTGAGAAAAATACATGCGCCCAGGAAGCGGCGGGGAAAATTCATACGGACATAAAAAAAGGATTTATTCGAGCAGAAGTAGTTTCCTATAATGATATGATCACCTATAAAGGAAGAGTAGGAGCGAGGGAAGCAGGAAAGGCTCGTTCAGAAGGAAGAAACTATATTGTTCAAGATGGAGATGTTATTTTATTCTTCCATAATTGAGTTTTGATCTATGGCAGAAAAAACAGAAAAGGCGACACCGAAAAAAATCCGCGATGCACGAAAAAAGGGCCAAGTGGCAAAATCGCAGGATTTCCCATCTGCCTTTACCTTTGCGACCGCTATTTTAGGCACCCTTTTTTTGGCCAATTTTCTTTTCCGTCATCTTTCCGAGTATATTATCAGCACCTTCCGTCTGATCCAGTATAATATTGACATTGAACATCGCGCCGGTGAATACATCACCCAGGCGATCATGGTCATTGCAACCACGAGTTTTCCTATTGTATTGCTTGTTTCCATTATGGGTGTTTTGGTGAATTTTTTAATTATCGGCCCTCTTTTTTCTATGGAGGCTCTGAAATTCAATCTTAAAAGGCTCAACCCCGTAGAGGGCATCAAGCAGAAATTCAAACTAAAAGTGCTTGTGGAGCTGATCAAGTCCATTTTAAAAATTAGCGGCGCCGCCTTCATTATCTATCTGGCCATCTGGAAAGCCCTTCCTTCCGTTGTACAGACAGCAGGAATTTCCGTTGTCGGCACAGCGTCTCTTTTAGGAGACTTTCTTCGTACTATCACCATCCAGGTCGGCCTTTTCTTTTTAGCTGTAGGAATATTTGACCTCTTTTTTCAAAAGAAAACTTATGCTAAAGAGATGATGATGGAGAAGTTTGAGGTCCGTCAGGAATTTAAGGATACGGAAGGAGACCCTCACATTAAGGGAAAACGAAGAGAACTATTTCGGGAAATTGCTTATACGGAAGGACCGGGGGCAGCCAAACGCGCCCGTGCCATTATCACCAATCCCGAACATATTGCTGTTGCCGTAGGCGGAGAAGAAGCTGTCCCCATAATTTTAGTTATGGGCAGGGGCGTGCTGGCAGAAAAAATAATACAAATAGCTGTAGATGAGAGAATTCCTATTATGAGAAACGTTGCGCTAGCACAAGAGCTTTATCAAAAAGGGAAAATATCGGATTATATACCCGAGGAGACCTACAAGGCTGTAGCCCAAATTTTACGATGGGTCAGTTCGCTGGAGGAAAAACCGGCGTTCCTTTCGGAGTTACTATCATGAAAAAACTACTAGATTCGATCAGCTCTTTTTTAGGCGGGGACAAAACTTTAGCTACAATCGGACGCTCGAGCGATCTGATTTTGGCGTTTGTCATTATCTCTATTATCATGATGTTGATTTTCCCTGTTTCTCCTCATGTGATCGACGTATTGATATCGATAAACATTACCGCTTCCATTACTATTTTGTTCGTATCCCTATATATTCAGAAAGCCGTAAACCTATCGATCTTCCCCTCCCTACTTTTGCTGACAACTCTCTATCGTTTAGCCGTGAACATCTGTTCTGTCCGTCAGATCCTTCTAAAAGCAAATGCCGGCCGGATCATTTTCGCTTTCGGTAATTTCGTTGTCGGAGGAAATTTCGTTGTCGGCGGCGTGATCTTTTTAATTATCACGATCGTTCAATTTATTGTAATTACCAAAGGTGCCGAACGGGTAGCAGAGGTAGCTGCGCGTTTTACATTAGACGCTATGCCGGGCAAACAGATGAGTATCGATGCCGACCTGCGGTCAGGTATCATCGACACGAATCAGGCACGCCAGTCCAGACTGATGCTGAGCAAAGAAAGCCAGCTATATGGAGCGATGGACGGTGCGATGAAATTCGTAAAAGGAGATGCTATTGCCGGAATTGTTATTACTGTTATCAACATTGTCGGCGGTTTGATCATCGGCATGACCATGCACGGCATGTCAGCTCTGCAGGCAGCAAAAACCTATTCACTTCTGTCCATTGGGGACGGACTGGTCACACAGATTCCCGCTTTAATGATCGCTCTGACCGCCGGTATGGTCACCACGCGTGTATCGAGTGAGAAAAAAGACGCCAACCTTGGCAGGGACATTTCCGATCAGATCTTAAATCACCCCAAGGCCCTGCTAATTACTTCCGGAGTTTTATTTTTAATCGGCGTTATCCCTGTTTTTCCTACGATTCCATTTTTTACCCTATCTTTTATTATCGGCTCCTTAGGTTTTATCCTCTGGCAGGCATCGAGGAAAAAGGCGGCCAAAGCCATATCTGGCATTTCGTCTGTGGAAACAAGTGTAGAAGGCCATGCTATCATCGGCGGAGGCGTAGAAGATTATTCGATTACCCTTCCTGTTGTTTTGGAAACGGGCTCACAGCTTTCCGATCTGATAAAAAAAGACAGGCAGGGATCTTCTTTTATAACTGCGATGATCCCCAAAATGCGGCATGCCCTTTATCAGGATTTAGGGGTACGCTTTCCCAGCGTTCATGTTCGTACCGACTCAAAAATTATCGGCGCGGATGAATATACGATTTACCTATATGAAGTACCGACGATGAAAGGGAAAATTATCCTCAACCACTTATTGACCAATGAAACAGAAGACACGCTTCAGCGTTACAATATTCCCTTTACCGTATCGAAATCTTCTGTTTACTCTTCTTCTATCTGGGTAAATCAGCAATATCAGGAAGTTTTAGAAAAAGCACAGATCAAATACTGGTCGCCGATGGAAGTATTAATTTTGCATCTGTCCAAATTTTATCGCAACAATGCCTCTGAGTTCTTAGGCATCCAGGAAGTACGCGCTATTTTAGAATTTATGGAAAAATCATTTCCCGACCTTGTAAAAGAAGTCACCAGGCTTATTCCCCTGCAGCGTTTAACAGAGATTTTCAAAAGGCTGGTACAAGAGCAGATTTCGATCAAGGACCTACGAACGATACTGGAAGCTCTCAGTGAATGGGCGCAAACGGAAAAAGATACAGTCCTTCTGACAGAATATGTCCGCTCTTCCCTTAAGCGCTATATCAGCTATAAGTTTTCACAGGGCCAATCGATCCTTTCCGTCTATTTGCTTGACCCGGAAATTGAAGATATGGTACGCGCAGCGATCAAGCAGACCTCTGCCGGCTCCTATTTAGCATTAGACCCTGATTCTGCCAACATGATCATTCAAACGATGAAAAATACGATTTCTCCCCAGCCATTGGGAGCACAGCCCCCTGTTTTATTAACGACCCTTGATGTAAGAAGGTTTGTACGCAAGCTGATCGAAGGGGAATTCCCGGATATGAACGTTGTTTCCCATCAGGAAATTATTCCGGAAATTCGCATTCAGCCATTAGGAAGAATTCAACTATCATAAAATTATGACACATGTAGGAGGACCCAGACCCGGCGCTGAGAATCGAGCAATTGCTCGTCAAAAACTTCATTTGACCCTTGCCAAGCTGGCAAGGCAAAATATCAGGCAGGTTGTCTCACAGGGTAAATTTTCACAATGGTGCGCCAAAGGCTCAATGCAGCTGCAGTATCGCAAAGATTTTAAAACGCTGGATGAACATAAAGATGTAGATGAAGCTATCGCCCACAAAGAAGAGCAGGAAAAGGCGCAAAAAGTAACCCAGAAGTCCGAGCAGGCGGCCAATGAATTTACCAAGCGCAATCCTGAAATCAAAAAAGATGATCTGTTGCAGCTTTTGCAATCGATTAAAGATGAAGATTCTATCGATGAAATTATCAAAAAGCTTCTCGACATTTTCCCTGACCATACCCTTGCCTATGAAGCGATAGATTTTTTATTAGAAACTTCTAAAGCCGACCGTTTCTATAAGCTTCAGGACGCAAAAAATGAATTTTACCGCCGTTTTAAGAGAGAGATAATTGCCGGCACCAACATCCATGATCAGGTAGAAGAATTTGCGAAAGCAGGGCTGGCCAATGCTTCGCAGCTTCGCGATCTGTATAAAGATGTGACCGGCGTTATGCGCACGCCTCATCAGCTTTTTGACGACCTCACAAAAAAATATACCTATGAGCAGATGAAATACGTCATTTTTTTTCTTCTGCATGCATTAGGCGCTGATTTAAAATCCAAAGGCCCTTCAATTACCCACGCCGAGCTGCATCATCTGCTAGACGACACCCGTACCCTTCAGGCTATTTTAGGGATATACCGATTTTTCCGTTCGCGCATGGCCCTGATCGAACAGCAGTTTGCCCTGCAGGATATTATTCTCCCTTATGTTCTGACCTTTGATCAACTGGCCAAGCAGTTTGTTGCCCTTTTAGAGGAGAGGTTTATTTCGTCTGACAAGATTTTACGTTCCGCCACTCAATTTAATTTATCGCATAATCCTCCGGGCCAGGTTATTTTATTTACCCAGTTTCGCGATGCCATCCGTAATGTTTCCCCCAAACTTTTCCGCTCGCAAAAGCACAAGGAAGAAGTCCTGATGGCCTTTATCGAGCTATTAGAGCAGCTTGAAGAAGAAGGGGAAGAAGAATGAATTTATTTAGTGAAATTTTAGAGATTTTGTCCAAACATCTGGATATGCGATTAGAGCCGGACACTGATTCTACTTGCGTTCTTCTGATCAATGAAACCTTTGAAGTGCACATCGAACTTTTTTCCGACGAACACATCCTGTTTGCCTCTTTTCTCTATGATATTCCTCCGGGAAAATTTCGAGAAGAGGTCATGATGGAAGCTTTAAAAGCCAACAGTCTTTTTCCTTCCTATGTGACCTTTGCATATAATGAATTAAACAATCATCTGACATTATTTCAGCTGCTTCCCATCCGCGATATTACCGGAGAGATTTTAAGTTTACATGCAGGACAGTTTATTGAAATTGCCACTGAATGGATCGAATCCATTAAGCAGGGAAGGCTTCCTCCCTCTTCATTTTTAGGAGAATATGAAAAAGGAATGATCTTTCCAAAATTAAAAGGCTAACATGCAACCAATCAAAGATTATCTATCTACCTGCCTAACAAAAGAACATTGGGAACGTATCGGCATCTATCATCATCATGGGGTTGCCATCCCCTTGTTTTCTCTTACGAGAAAAGACGGCAATGGCATAGGCGAATATCTCGATCTGTTTATTTTAATTGACTGGTGCCATTCTTTAGGGATGGATGTCGTCCAGCTTTTACCCTTAAATGAAATGGGCCTTGACTTTAGTCCTTATAACGCCCTTTCTTCCTGTGCTTTGGACCCGATTTATTTATCGATGTCACAGCTGCCGATGATTGAAAATTATGAGGACCTAGTAAAAGAAATTGAGCAGTTACAAAAATACAACAAGGAAAAACATATTGCCTATAAGCAGATCAAACGACAAAAGTTTAAGATCCTGCGCAAATATTTTTCCTATGTTTATGAAGAGTTTAAAAAGAACGCACATTATCAGGCTTTTCTTAAACAGAATGACTGGCTGGACGAATATGCGCTTTTTCGGGTATTAAAAAATGAATATGACCATAAAAGCTGGAGAGACTGGCCTTCTTCCGTACAAAATATTGATGAGAACACTTTTGCAAAAGTATTGGAAAAATACAAAGACAAGCTCGATTTTTATTATTTTATTCAGTACCTATGCTTTTCACAGATGGAAAAAGTAAAAGAATATGCGGAAAAAAAGCATGTGCTTCTGGTTGGGGATATTCCTATTCTGATCAGCCCTGACAGCTGTGATGTTTGGATACACCGCAAATTTTTTGATATGAGCCATCAGGCTGGATGTCCTCCCGACAGTTTTAATTTTGAAGGCCAGAATTGGGGATTTTATCTTTTTAACTGGGAAGCGTTAAAAAAAGACAATTATTCCTGGTGGAAAAGAAGGCTGAATATAGCTACGAGCTGTTATCACATCTATCGGATCGACCATACGGTTGGTTTTTTTCGGATCTGGGCAATATTAAAGGGTGAAGATCCCCTTACGGGAAAGTTTTTACCTAAAGATCCCAAACGATGGTTTATCGAAGGGAAAGAAAGGCTGCAGATGATGATTGAAGCTTCCACAATGTTTCCGATGGCCGAAGACCTGGGTCTGATTCCTAAACAGGTATATACCATTTTAAAAGAATTGGGGGTCCTATCGACCAAGCTGATGCGTTTTGAAACGATTGAAAATGAATTTGTCGACCCGAAAGATTATGAGCCTATCAGCATAACGACAACAGGAACACATGATTCAGAGACATTAGATCTATGGTGGGAAAATAATCCAGAAGATATCGAGCAATTCTGTAAACAGAAAAACTGGAAAAAAGGCAAAAAAATGACCTTTGAGCAAAGGAAAGAATACTTAAAAGATTCGCATCGTTCTGCCAGTTTATTTCATGTGAATCCCCTGCAGGAATATCTAGCCCTTTTTCCTGAGCTGATATGGCAAAATCCTTTAGATGAACGTATTAATGTACCGGGAACGGAGCTACCGACCAATTGGAAATATCGCCTAAAAAGCAATCTTGGCACAATTATCGATCATAAGGAATTAGCAAAAGAAATCATGGAAATTATCCGCCGATAACCGTTAGGATACAAATATGATGAAAAACCTATTTGTCTTACTGAGTTTGTGCTGTTGTCTTTTTGCTTCCGAGCCTAATGAAGCCTTATATAAAAGTTTAGATCCTAAATCTATCTCGCAGCATTTTGCTTTTTATGAGCTTTATCCCAATACGCCCCTTGGCCATGCCGCTCTCAAGCATGCATGGAAACTGTTAGACCAGTCGCCGAAAGATGAGGACTTTTCCTTTCCCAAATTTGATCTTTCTTCTTTAATCAGCTTGATCACACAGTCCGACTCCTCGCATATAAAGCTTTCGAAAAACCATTTAGAATTCATTGAAAAAATATCCAAACATCTGGCCAACCGAAGATTAACGACTTATAAAAAGCCTTCCATCGAAGATTTTATTGCAGCACAGACAGAAGAGATCGATCTGGGAAGAGCAGTTTTATTAACCAGTCTGCAGGCAGAAGAAGAAATAGCTTCTTATGAGGCGATGCTGGATCTAATGGCCCTACAGATTAAGGCCCATCTGCCGATGGAGGCATCGGATTTGGAAAAAATTTATGCTATCAATGACTTTATCTTTTATCAGATGCGCTTTCGTTTCCCCCCTACCGCCAACCATGAACAGGAAATAGACACCTACACCTTTCTGCCTTCTGTCTTAGATAAAAGACGGGGGGTCTGCTTGGGCGTATCGATTTTGTATTTATGTTTGGCCCAGCGGCTGGATGTACCTCTGGAGGCTGTAACGCCACCCGGCCACATTTACGTAAGATACAAAAAACCTGACGGCGAATATTTAAATATTGAAACGACGGCAAGAGGCATTCATATTGATACCGAAGAATATTTAGGGATAGAGATCAAAAGCCTTCCTTCCCGCTCTATCAAAGAAGTTGTCGGCATGGCCTATTTCAACCAGGCCTCCGTTCATATCGGCAAAAAGGAATTTGATAAAGTCATCGCTCTTTATAAGAAGGCGCTGCAATTTATGCCGAATGATTTTCTTACCTCTCAGCTTTTAGCCTACAACTATCTTTTTAACGGCAACAGAAGAGAAGGAGAAAAACTCCTAAAAGAACTGCGGGCGCATACTCCTGAAAATACGATTACTTCCGATGCTACTTCCGAAGATTATCTGCTCAAACGAATCGATGCCAAAGGAATACAGGCTCTTTTTATGCCTGTAGACGAAAATAGAACATCGATCATTGAAAAACAGAAAGAGCTTAAAAAAATCCTTGCCAAACACCCTAAATTCCGCTCCGGCCTTTTTCATCTTGCAGGCATGTATATTCAGATCCATAGGTATAAAGAAGCTTTAGACACCTTAGAACAGTATTTTGCTATTGATCAGGAAAATCCGATTATCAATTACTATTTATCCATGCTCTATTATCAGAGATTTGATTATGTCAATTCATGGAAGCACTTTTTAATTATGAAAAGAATATTAAATGAGAAAAAGCATTTGCCTAAATTCATTGCCGAATATGAAAAAGAGCTGAAAAAAACATTTTTGCAGCCTTCTTAATCAAACCGTCTGTCCGGAAGGACCAATTCTTTTTTGTTTTTAAGATATTCTTCTAAACGCGAGGAGAAGTAAACAGAATCTTTCTGTATACAGTCACAGCAGGAAAGAATTTCCAAATAATTAAAAAGGTATTCATATGTAGCTACGCGAAAAACATCCTTTTCTTCGCTGATCATTACCTGCATATCGTCTTTGACCACATATTCAACACCGGTCAGGACCGGCATCATTCGATGGCTGATCATCTGCTGCAGAATTGTCTGCAGCTGCTGTTTTGATATTTCCAAAATAACGATCGGCCCGTCCCAGCAGAGTTCCTGCAAGATATCTTTTTTCGTAAAGGCATGTCCTTTTTCATAATGAGGCTTGGAAGAATGGATAGGATTTACGATCAGGCTGATATCTGCGGCATACATCTCTTGGATAGCCTTGGCAAAATAAAGCAAGACAGGATCATTTTTCTTGCTGCTGCGGAAAGAGACATCTGCCTGGATATGCGTAATAGGCTGATCCAGCGTTTGATCATATTGAAACAAATGTGAAATCTGTTCCTCT
>CAZULH010000027.1:0-11428 GCA_964621105.1 uncultured bacterium | reverse complement strand
TCGATTCCGATATTGGCGCAGGTCTTTTTCTTCATTTTTACATAGATCTGTGAAGCGGGGTTCTCTCCGACCAGCACTAAGGCCAGCCCCTTTTTTCTTTTCATTTTTTTTATCGTATGTTTAAGCTCTTCAAGAATCGAATCTGCAATTTTCTTTCCGTCAATTATTTTCATTTTTTACTTCCTAATAGTTGTAAAAATTCTTCATGGAGGGCGCCGTTAGTGGCTACTATTTCTTTATGTTTGGTCAAATCTATCTCTTCACCTGACCAATGGGTTAATTTCCCTTTTGCTTCTTCAATGATAATTTTTCCGGCAGCATAGTCCCATGGGCCCAGATTCATTTCCCAAAAACCATCAAAAATTCCCGCTGCTACGTAAGCTAAATCGATAGCGGCGGCACCGATTCTTCTTAAGGGAATGCCTCTCTTTAATACTTCCAGAAGATTTTCAAAGCAGTGATGAGGGTTTTCCTTAACCAAATAAGGAAAGCCCGTTGCTAAAAAAGAATCGTCAAGCGCTTTTGTTTTGGTTACTTCTATAGGCTTTTTATTGAGATAGGCTCCCTTGCCTTTTTCTGCGACAAAAAGTTCTTGAGAAAGAGGCTGAAGGATAACTCCGCAAATAGGGTCATTGTTATGGTAGGCGGCGATACTGACAGCAAAAACAGGGATTCCATGAACAAAGTTAACGGTTCCGTCTAAAGGGTCGATTACCCATTGAATGGAATTGCCCCTATTTGTAAGGCCGCTTTCTTCTGCAAGAAAGCTATGGTCGGGGTAATGCTTTTGAATACGTGTAATAATATTTTTTTCCGATAATTTATCATATTGAGTGACAAAATCATGTTTTTGAGATTTTGAAGAAATTTCTTTTTTTGCGTAAAAACCTTTTTTTAAGATCTCTGCGCTTGATTTTGCCGCATCAATAGCTAAGTTGGTAATAGCGGAAAATTCCATTAAAGCCCTTTATTATCTTCTTTTTGCTAAGAATAGCAGAGTTCTTCTTTTCATATAATGTAAAAGATAAACAGGAACAATAAACCACAATATACAATAGATACTATCTAATAGTGGCATAATTATCATATCGGATATAAATAATTTGAAAGAAAAATAAAAATTCTTTTGAAAGAGATAGACGAGAGCTATCTGAATAAACGAAAAGACAAAGGAAAGGTAGAAGGTATACAGGGGCAGGCTGATAGCTTTTTCATTAAAAAAACGGCGGTGGCGAAAGACCAAAAAACAAAGCAGAGTGTATCCCAAGGAAAAAAAACCGATGGGAGTCGATGCGCTGAAAAAGTCCATAATAGCGCCGCTCAAAAATGAGCCCCAAAGCGCATGATGAAAAGAATAGCGGATATATAAGCGGGCAAGATAAGGGGCAAAATAAAATAGAATCAGGTTAGGGGCGGCCGCGCGTCCAAAAAGAGAAGCTAGCAGGGCGAAGAAGAAAAAATGAAGGGTTTGATGATTTTTTCTCATCCAGACCTCTTGGAGGCGATCTCTTTTTCCTGAAGCTGTCTTTTTTTATGCAGGTTCTGATGCCAGTTCCATGCAGATTGAATAATTGTTTCCAAATCGGAAAATCTCGGTTTCCATTGGATGATTTTTTCTGCTTTGGCATTGTCGGCAATTAAAGTGGTCGGATCGCCAATTCTTCTGTTTAAATATTTTACAGGGATAGGCACTTTGCAGATCTGTTCCGCTTTTTTGATGATTTCCAATACGGAATAGCCCGTTCCTGTTCCCAAGTTAAGAACGAGGTTTTGTTTTTCTGCCAACAGCCAGCGCAGAGCTTTCACATGGGCATCGGCCAGATCTTCAACATGGACATAATCACGGACAGCGCTGCCATCTTGTGTTTCAAAATCTGTTCCAAAGATAGGCAGATATTCTTTTTCTTTTAAGGCAGTTTGCAGAATAAGGGGAATAAGATGGGTTTCCGGATCATGGTCTTCACCTATTCTTCCTTTCAAGTCTGCTCCTGCCGCATTAAAATAGCGCAAAGCTGCCCAATGAATGTCATGGGCAACAGCAAAATCATGCAGCATCTGTTCTGCCATCAGCTTAGACCATCCATAAGGAGAAGTGGGGGACTGCGCCGTTTCTTCTCCGATCGGCAGAAGATCGGTATTGCCATACGTTGTACAGCTGCTGGAAAAAATAAAAAATCGGATATTGTGGTCTCGTACGGTTTCAAGAAGATTGATGGTTCCTGCAACATTATTGGAATAATATTGCGTTGGATGATCAATAGATTCAGAAACAAGGGCATGAGCGGCAAAATGCATAATCGCAAGCGGTTTATGCTTATGCAAAACCTTATCTAGAGTTTCTTTATCTCTGACATCGCCTATTTCCAACGGCCCCCATTGCACGGCATAGCGGTGGCCCTTGCTTAAATTATCATAGGCAATTGGAATAAAGCCGGCTTTGGTTAGGGCTTTACATGTATGGCTGCCGATATATCCGGCGCCTCCGGTTACCAGCACTTTCGGAAGATCATTATTTTCTTGCAGGGGAAAAAGCACAGAAATTTTCTCCTTATTAAGGATTATTATAAAAAATATCATTCAAAATTTGAGTGTATAAGAAGATTAGATTTTCATGCTAGTTTGTTTAAAAAATAATTTATCGCATAAATCTTTTAGCAGACAGTGCTCAAAGGAAAGATGGGAGAAAGCTTTGGTATAAAGTTTTTCTGCCCAAAGCAGGGCCTTTTCTTTTTTATCAAAGGTGTCTTCGTCTTTATAATCATCAAAGTACTGAAAAGAAAGGCCTAAATCCAAAGAGAAATTATTCAGTTCTTCTCGCTGTTGTTGAGAAGCATTACAGAGAATAGCTGCAAACTGGATGCAGGCAGTAAAAAGGGAGGCTGTTTTTTTTTGGTTAATTTCTTCTTTCTGCTTAGCATCGGGCTCTTTATACGACAAGTCTAGAACCTGCCCTTGAATAAGCCCATATTCACCGGAAGCTTTTGTGAGGATTTTGATTAGATCGATCTTTTTTTCATTAGAAATATCCGCTTGCGCTATTAGCTCAAAGGCTTTTGTTAACAAGAAATCTCCGCATAAAAGCGCCATCCATTCCGGATATTTTTTATGCATGGAAGGCTGATTCCTTCGAAAGTCATCATTATCCATGCAAGGGAGATCGTCATGAATTAAACTATAGGTATGGACCAGTTCAATAGCTACTGCCGGCAATAAGGCTTTTTCCTTATTAGAAGGAGAGAGGGTTTCGCATAAAGCTAAAACAAGAAGAGGACGAATACGTTTACAGGGAGCTAAAAGAAGATAACGGGCCGCCTTATAAATCTCTAGCTGCTCGGATAAAAATAGCGATTTTAATTTTTCTTCAATCTGCGATCGATTCGTTGCAATATATTCTTCTATGTTATTGTACAATGTCTTTAACCCCTATGCAGAAATAATCAAAACCATGTTTTTTCATTTCAGATGATTTGTATTGATTGCGGCCGTCAAAGAAAGCAGATCCCTGCATTTGGTTGACTAAAGAAGGAAAGGAAACCAGCCGAAACTGTTTCCATTCAGTTAAAAGAGCAATAGCATCGGCAGACTGGGCTGCTTCAAATTCGCTCTTGCACCAAGTAATCTGCGGCTTTTCTTTAAGCAGGTTCTTTGCATTGTTCATGGAAACAGGATCGTAAAGACGGACATTGGCGCCTGCTTTTAGGAGTTCTTCGATCAAAACTAAAGAAGGGGCTTCCCTCATATCGTCTGTGTCCGGTTTAAAGGCCAGGCCCCAGATGGCTATTGTTTTTCCGCTAAGTCCGCCTTTATCGGCATAGTATTTGAGCATGCTTTTTAAAAGCTCTTTTTTTTGTTTCTGATTAATGGTTTCTACTGCCTCAAGCAGTGCGGGTTCATAACCGCTTTCTTTTGCTGTTGCTATCAGTGCGCGGACATCTTTAGGGAAACAGGAGCCGCCATATCCGATCCCCGCATATAAAAAACTGTTGCCGATCCGTTTGTCCGATCCGATACCTTTACGTATTTCATTGATATTGGCACCGATGCGTTTACAGATTTGAGAAATTTCATTCATAAAAGAAATTCGTGCTGCCAGCATGGCATTAGCGGCATATTTGGTCAGTTCGGCAGAGAGAATGTCCATTTCTATTAATCTGTCATGGTTAAGCATAAAAGGAGAATATACTTCTCTCATGATGTCTCTAGCTTGAGTGCTTTCATATCCGATGATAACCCGATCGGGCTTCATACAGTCGGAGATGGCGCTTCCCTCTTTTAAAAATTCCGGATTGGAGACAACATCGAACTCTATATCAATCGATCTCCTTTTCAGCTGCTCAGAGATAATTTCCTTCACCATTTGTGCTGTTTTAATAGGAACTGTCGATTTATTTACAATTACTCGGTATTCATCCATTACCTGACCGATGCTTTCTGCGCATTTCTGTACATAGGATATATTGCATGAGCCGTCGTCATTAGAAGGCGTAGGTACGGCAATAAAGCACACTTGTGCGTGTTTTATTCCTTCTTGATAATCGGTTGTAAAAGCTAAGCGCTGATCTTCGATATTTCTTAAAACGATTTCCTGCAGCCCTGGTTCATAGATAGGGATGATTCCTTTTTGCAGGTCTTTAATTTTCTTTTCATTAATATCTAAACAGATGACATGGTGGCCCATTTCAGCAAAACAGGCGCCCGTGACCAGACCGACATACCCCGTTCCAATGATAAGTATTCGCATATGTGTATCCTTTTTAGTTAAAAGCAAATGTATATTCCTATCAAAAAAATGAATTGAACTCTAGAAAAAAAGTATCTGTAACAGGAGGTATTATGAATGATCCTGTTTGATTAAAAAACCATCTTCAAGAAGATAGATTTCATCACATAATTTTGCTAAAGATTCGTCATGAGTGGCGATAATCAGTGCTTTTTTACTTTCTTTTGCGCTGTCGATAAGAAGGGCATGGATTTGCTTAGAGTGAAAGTGATCGAGGTTGCCTGAAGGTTCATCAGCGATAATCAGATCAGGATCATTGCATAAGGCCCTAACAATAGCTACCCTTTGTTTCTCTCCGCCGGAGAGGATTTTTGCCGGATGGTGCTTACGGTCTTTTAATCCGATTGCATCAAGAAGATCGGAAGTCTTTTGATAGATATTCTCGAATACGGCAGCAGGCTGTTTCGCAATCCGCGCCGGCATTAGGGCATTTTCCAAAGTAGAAAAATCTTCGAGAAGATGGAAAGACTGAAAGATAAATCCGATATGCTGGTTGCGAAGATTATTAAAAAAAGAAGGCAGAACACGACGGCCTAAAAAATGAAGAGAGCCTTTGTCAGCTTTTTCAAGTGTTCCTAAAATATGCAAAAGAGTGGTCTTGCCTTCTCCTGAAGCGCCCATGATAGCAATGGTCTGACCGTTATCGATGGACAGATTTATGCCTTTTAGTATTTTTTCTCCGTAGGATTTATGGATGTTTTTGGCTTCTAAGATCATTCGGCCCTCAAAGTAGCTGATGGTTTAAGGCGGCTAGCTTTAATGGCAGGGATAATTCCTGCAATAATAGAAATAATCGGTGTTACAATGAGAACAAAGGAGATAGCATCGATGCTTAAATCATTAGGCATCTTGTCTCCGAAAAAGACGACATTAAAAGCGGCATGGCCCTGCAGGGCATTGAGGGCTTTGATCAATATATCCAAATGTTTCAGTGTGAACATGGCCGCCCCAATACCGAAAAGACTGCTGAAAAAGCCCATAATGGCGCCGCATCCGCCGAAAATCAGACTGATGCTTTTAGAAGAGGCGCCCATTGAACGCAGAACGGCAATCTCTTTTTTCTTGTCATTGACCAGCAGAATAAGCAAAGAGATGATATTCGAGCAGGCAACCAAAAGGATGATCATGGCGATCAAGGTAAAAATAAGCCTGTCGCTATGGAACTGCTGCATTAGGTCTTTAGCAAAATCATATTCTTGGTAAGAGGATATTTTCCAATAAGAGGCTATTTTGTGCTCTTCAAAGGCTTTCTGCAGCTGCGATTGGACTTTTTTTACTTCTTTTAAATTCTTTGTCCAAACCTGGATGCCGTTAGTTGGCGTCTGATCAAAAATAATAGGAGAGGTTGCGTTAATTTGTCTGGGGACCTGTTTGGGAACAAGCAGACAGCGGTTGCCTATAGGCAATACTCCAGGATCATAAAAACCGGCTACAAAAATCGGTATCTGCTGCTCTTGCGCAGACATGGCCGTTTGCGCCTGGTAGGTAAGGGTGCCTCTGTCGCCGATTAAGATATTGGAATCCCTCATTACCTTCGGCAGGTAAACAGGGAAATATTCTGAAGTGTCTAAAAGAAAATCGCGCTCTTTCCAGCTATTCTCTTCCTTCATTAAATCATCATGCGGGTGGTTATGAAGGTTTAGGATATCTTCATCAAAAACAGGCAGCAGCAGATGGGGAAGATGAGGGTTTTTGTCTGAATAGGAATGCAGATAGATCATCTGGGAGATATGCTGCACTTTTTCCCTATCGAATAAAGAAAGGGACTGCGGATTGAAGCGCTTGAGGGTAATTTTCATTAAAGCGCCGCTTACCTCAAAGTCCTGATAGGAAATATTTTCTGTTTTATCAAGGATCTGACAGACAGTTTTGACAGGATCTATATCGACTTTGCCATTTGATAAAAAATCCGGCAATGGCATATCGATCTGTGAATTATAAGGGTCGGAGGTTTGTGTAAGAATTTTTTCTTCGATAGTTTTATGGGAATAATTCGAAAAAGAGCTGAATTTATCTGCCTGATAATAATAGGAAGAATAATACTCTTCCGTAGGCACAATTTGAATAGGGGCATGCAAAGAAGTCAGCTTGCCGATCCATTTGCTTTCAATGCCTGTGGTCACAGATAAAAATACAACGACCAGCCATACAACCAGCGCAATGACAAAAACGGATAATAAGGAAATAATCGATGTGGATAAGCTTTTTTTTCTTGGTATTAAATATTTAAACGCAAATAAAAGCTCATACATTTGATTACTTAGCTTCTTTAAAGACCACTTTTTTTCTTAGAGTCTTATCGTATTTTTTTAGCTCTAAGCGCTCGGTTGTTGTCTTTTTATTTTTGGTTGTCCAGTAGCACTGTCCGCTTTCTGTACTTTTTAATTTTACTTTTTCTCTTGCTGTTTTAGCCATGGATAAATCCTTTTTTACGGCCATCATAACAAATATCAGCCTATGCAGACAAGGAAGATTTTTGATGATTAAAGATAGAGGGGGTAAATAATTATTTTATCATTGGCAAAATAATTGATTTTGCTTCAATCTGCTTTGATTTTAAAAAAGGTTTAATAGTTATGAGAGTAAATTCATTATTTGAATTAAGCGCCATTGCATCCGTTTCTAGAGGAAGATATGCTGTCGATAACGAACGAAATCTTCCGCCGAAGGCAAAAAATATTTGTGATAAGATCGATAGGGCAGGCATCCTTTCGGCTATTTCTGCAGATCCGGTAACAGGTTCCGTTGTACTGCTTGCAGATGGAGAGTATGTCCCTATTAGCTCAAGATATTTGCTGATGCACTATAATCATTCTTTTGATTCTCTTCCTGATGATCGGCGATCTGTTTTACAGCGAGTGCAGGATCACGTTGATCTCATAACCCCTGACAGACAACAAAAGATTGTTCTGCTTAGGGTTCAAGAAGAAGAAAGCCTATCCATTGCAAAAATAAAGTTGAATCATTCTTTTATTACTGATTTTAGAAGTACTTTTAAAGCAGATTTGAAAGTCGTCTTGAAGAAAGCGATTCAAGATGATGATCTTCCGTTATTTATTCAGTGTTTTAATTTTTATATGCAACATTCTCAGCTTAACGGTAACAACGATCATTTTTTTATTAATTCTTTTTTTGATTTATTACAACAGCATCAAGTAACGCCAAATCATAGAGGAAGTCTCTTTTTCCCAAAAAACCTACTGCGTTATTTATTTGAACAAACATCTCAAAAAATTTATGAAGAAGATGGATCTGTTTTTTGTAATATCAACGATCAAAGGTTCCCACTTTTAGAAAAAGACATAGAAAATTTAGAAGTTTTACAGGCTGTTTTTTCCATAACAGAAGGAAAGGTATTTGAATATAGATCTGCATCTGTAGAAGGGCCTCAAAGATATGTTTACCTTCTATCTGTTGCTTACCTTTATGGGAATACTGAAATGATTGATTATATTCTTCAGGATCAATTGACTTTTGAAGAACTTGGATTGGCAATTCAATGGATTTTTAATCAGGGGGATTTAGCTGCTTGGGATAACGTTTGGGCAACTGCTGCGAATAATAGAAGAATGGAAGAGCTTGCAACGCAAATGTTTGATACTTTAATTAGTGAGCACAGTTCGGATAAAAGTATTCCAATTTTGGCAATGTTAAAAGCTACCGGGTATTTACAGAGAGAAACTTCTATAAGCGCAATCCTGGTAATCTCTGTACAATACAGGCAGTTTGACCTGCTCCAGTTCATGATTAATCATGTTCAAGAACTGCATAACAATCAATATCGAACGTTAATTAGAGATTCATGGTGCTCTCAAGAACTTCTTTTTACCCCCGCTACTGTTAGAGGAATAAAAATAGGTCCTGAAAATCCTGATAGTTCTTGGGAAAAACAAAAGATCTGTAATCTTCTTTTACAAGAAGCCTATAAAGAAGCCATAGCCCTAGGCGACCAGGAAGTTATTGAGCTTTTTTATTCAACAGAGATGCTTAAGGATTCTATGGAGGCTTATGAGAATTTATGGAGATATTCCGCCGAATATGGACATACTCATTTAATCGACTATCTTTTTTCTATAGACCCTCCTTCGGATGAGAAAGAAGGATTGCTTCAAAAGTGTGTCAAACAAGCTTTAAAAGTTTCTTCCAGTTTAATGTATAAGGATCTGCTTCTACAAGCTTTTCCAATGCCGTCTGAGGACGTTATTCGTGAATTAGAAGAACTAATTTAAACGGTTATATGAGAATGGCTACATTGTTAGAATTATCTGCGCTTAAGGCTGTTGTAACGGGAGGATATTCAGATCAAGCTAATAGAGCGAACCTGCCCGATGATATAAATAGTCTTTGCGACAAGCTGTTTCTAGCCATTAGCAAGACCCAAGGGCCTTATCAATTATTTACTCAAGGACTTTATGATCCCTCTTTATCAAAATATAAGGTTATACCTGCCAAAAGTGGCCAAACGCACTCTTTGGTTGTAAGATTTCAGGAAAAAGAAAGCGTCGCCATAAGTAAAATGAACCTTTTTATGCAAGCTAGTGAAAGCTTGCCAAACGATCTAAAAACACTAATGAGAGAAGCGTATAATAAAGATGATTTAGAGTTGTTTTTACAGATAGCGGATAAATTTATTGATACTTATCCAAATAAAGACTTTTTTAAAAGCCTATTCTTACCTATTTTAACAGAAATGGTTGGGGAAAATGATCAAATAGATCTTGAATATTCAAATTTCCTATGCTGGAAAATATGTGGTTTTATCATAGCAGCTATTGATGCTAAACATTTTGAAGAAGAAAGGAGCTTTTGTTTTTTAGGAGAAAAGAAAATCGCCATTTCTGAAGACGTTATCGAAGTTTTTACATATGTTCAATATCTTCAAAATATGGCTTTAAACGACATTCTAGGAATACCTGCTACATATCAAGACTCAAAAGAATCTATTTTAAGCGCTGCCGCTTTCTGCGGAAGGGAGGAAATGGTTGATCATGTTCTTCAATCCTATCCGATGTCGTTTGAAGAAAGAGAATTTGCTCTTAAATGGGCCTTTTGCCAAGGCCATTTGCCTATATGGGAAAGACTTCTTGACGGCGACTTTGTTTCCGAGGAAGAAAAAAAGGATTTTTTTTCCTATGGTTTCATTGATTTCCTTATTAAGGGAGCTTCAGATAAAAATGTTTTATTTTTACAAAAATTTAAAGAACAAAAAGTCTTGCGATTATCAAATAGGGCGCTTAAAAAGCTCTTAAAAAAAGCAGTTAAGCATCAACAGTTTACATTATTTGGTTTTATTATGGATGAAATCAAAGAACTGTTTGCCTCTCAATATGCAAACTTGTTTTTTGAGAGTGAATTTCTACTGGTTGCTGTTTGTCATCCGGAAGTCGGTCTTGAAAAACCCGGAGATCCTAATGAAATTATTCGAGTTAGCCGTGAGCTTCTTTTTGATGGCTTTCATGAAGCTGTAGATTTAGGTGATTTAGAAGTAATACAAAGTTTCTTTTCTTCTGATATGGTAAAAGAGAACGATTTAGAATTTTGCCAAGCTGCTTGGGAAAGAGCAGCTGTTAATGGCCATTATCATCTGGTTGAATATCTTTTCTCAATGATACAAAATCATGGTCAGATTATTGAGGCCGGAAAGCAAAAAATTTATACAGAGATAGGAAAATTAGCCCAAACTTCTCCAAGCCTGCTTTTTCAGGATGCGGTTGAAAGGGCGATAAAGCAGCTTTCAGATGAAGAGTCACAGGTGTTAGCCATACAGCCAACGCAATGACAAAGCTTCTTTTCTTAGATGCTTATAAAGAAGCCTTAGCCTTGGGCAACCAGAAGATTATTGAATTTTTGCGTTCGACGGAAATGCTTAAGTGCTCCCGCTATTTTTATTATGAAGCATGGAAATATTCTGCTCGGCATGTACAAATTGATTTAATCGACTATCTTGTAAATGTTGTTTTAGAAGGTCATCTGCGTGAGATAGATGGAAGTGAGCCTAGTTTTGAAGAAAAAAGAAGAGTGCTTCGAGAAGGTATGACTATCGCCTTTACAGGCTCTAGGGGCTTGATGTACAAAGATTTGCTTATAGAATCTGCCCAAAAATTGTTTAACGAAGCAGGTATATATATAAATTTTTTTCAATTCCCGACCTCAATTTTTTGATTCTTGATCTCAACTTTTTAAAGAGTTATCATATTAAACGATAATTTTAAAAGGAGAGTCTATGTCATTGCCTATTAGAAATAGTGTTAGGGTATTATTATTTAATGAGCAGAACGAGCTTCTTTTAATCTGTGCGGACGATCCAAGAACAGGCAATAACGACACAAGATTTTGGTTTACTGTCGGCGGAGAGAGGGAAAAAGGAGAGTCTTTGCTTGAGACGGCTGCCAGAGAGGTTTATGAGGAAGCTGGTATTGAGCCTAAGGAAATTGAGTTCGGCCCGGCTGTCTGGTATGGAGAAAAGGATCTGGTTGTTAACGGTATCTTAACCCGTCTTGAACAGACCTTTATCGTGGCCAAGACCAAACAGAAAAAGGTGTCTCTTACTCAGCTAGACCAATGGGAAAAAAAGGTGATCAAGGAAGTAGACTGGTTTTCCCTCGATCGTATCGCTAAAAGCAAAGAGCCGGTTTATCCTCTCGTTAT
>CAZULH010000026.1:0-11755 GCA_964621105.1 uncultured bacterium | reverse complement strand
CACATCTATCAACCGGCGGCGGCGCTTCATTAGAATTTCTTGAATTCGGCCGCCTCCCGGGGATCGATGCCTTAAGCGAAAATTGATGATTTCCCTTTTGCATTATATGCCCATAAGCACTATACTGAATGGTATCCAAAGACAATTCTTAACAACCTTAAGGATCGTGAAATTAAATAAAAACTTGCTTTTAGCAAGAATTATTATTATTTATTTTATCAATTATTTTTTCACAGATCTGCTTGCGCCTAGAAAAACCCTATCCCTACGAGCTCTCCATGACTCTTAAAAATAATGCGGAGATGGGACGTTTTCGTTCCTTTTTCTGGCCTATTTATCGAGCGGAATATAAGAAATTTATTCCAATGCTCATTATTTTCTTTTTAATTTCCTTTAATTATAACCTTCTGCGGGTTGCCAAAGAAACGATTGTCGTCACCGCCCCTCAGTCCGGAGCTGAAGCCATCCCCTTTATTAAGGTCTGGGTCATGCTCCCCATGGCCTTTTTGCTGACCTCGGTTTTCTCCAAGCTGTCCAATCGTTTTGGAAGAGAAAAAGTATTTTACGGAATGCTTTCCGTCTTTTTAGGGTTCTTTTTCATCTTCACCTTCTTTTTATACCCCCTAAGAAATGTCTTACATCCCAATATATTTGCAGAAAAACTCCAACTTCTTCTCCCTGAAGGACTTAGTGGTTTTGTTGCAATTATTAGAAATTGGTCGTTCACCTGCTTTTACGCCATGAGCGAATTATGGGGAGCCCTAGTGCTTACCGTACTGTTCTGGGGATTTGCCAACGACGTTACCTCTGTTAAGGAAGCAAAAAGATTTTATATCTTATTCGGCGTCGGCGCCAATGTCGCCGGTATATTCGCGGGGCAGGCCGCTATTTTATTGTCCAGCAACACGTATAACCCCAGCATCCCTTTTGGGACCACGGCATGGGAGCAAACCATATTATACTTAAATTCTACAGTCATCGTTATCGGATTGATTGTCATGCTGATCTATCATTATCTAAACAAAAAAATTCTGGCTGACGAACCTCCCGAAAATATTAAAAAGGCCAAAAGCGCAACTCCTTTTAAAATGTCTTTGAAAGGAAGTTTTTCCTATATAACTAAATCTAAATACCTAATATGCATCGCCTTAATTGTCATCGGCTACAATGTTGCAATCAACCTGGTTGAAGTAGTTTGGAAAAACCAGGTCAAAATGCTGTACTCAAACCCTTCCGATTATAATATTTATATGGGACAAGTCACTTCCATTGTCGGTCTCATCGCTACCATTATCTCTATTTTCATATCCGGTACTTTCTTAAGAAAATTCAGCTGGTCTTTCAATGCCCTTCTTCCTCCCCTTATTATTTTAATTACCGCCTTTTGTTTCTTTTCCTTTTTAATCTTAGACAGCAAAACAACAGGGATGATTGCCGCCTTTTTCGGAAGCACCCCTCTGATTCTAAGCGTTTTATTTGGAGCTATCCAAAACTGTGTTGCCAGAGCCTCCAAATTCACCCTTTTCGATGCCACTAAGGAAATTTCCTTCATTCCTCTGAGCCATGAATGCAGGCTTAAAGGAAAATCAGCGATTGACGGGGTCGGCTCCCGCATTGGAAAGTCCGGAGGGTCAATCATTCATCAGGGACTGCTTCTTTCCTTTTCTTCCCTGCAAAATAGCGCCCCCTATGTTGCCGTCATCTTTTTTGCGATTGTCGGCGTTTGGATATTTGCAGCCAGATCCTTGGGCAGGCAGTTCAATCAGCTGACCTCTCAAAACGAAAAAATTACCATTCCCGAAACTCAGATGGAAAACGTAAAAGGCTAAACAATAATCCTATACAATATAATAAACTCGTTAATTACGTTCCATTAAATTAACAATTTAATTTAACAACTGTTTTTATTTTATATTAATAACCAAACTATATAATATTATTATTAAAGAACCCTCTGTTTAAACTATGGAATTTATAACCTCCCTTATCGCTGACCACGCCGCGCACGCCCACTGGATCATCTTTTTTTCCTTTATTCTTTCCGGTTTTAATATTCCCATCAGCGAGGACCTATTAATTATTACAGGAGCCCTGCTCGCTTCTAATGTCATCCCGGAAAATGCCCTCAAAATATTTCTTTTTATCTTTATGGGCGCTTATATCTCCGACAACATGGTCTATTGGATAGGCAGGCTGCTCGGTCCCGGTTTATCAAAATGGAAATGGTTCTCTAAGGCATTTAGCAAAAAAAGGTTAGAAAAAGCTCAAAACTTTTTTATCAAACGCGGCATATTAGCGCTTTTTATCGGCCGTCTCATTCCTTTTGGCATCAGAAACTGCTTATTTATTACTGCCGGCATGAGCAAAATGCCTTTTGGCAAGTTTATGCTTGGCGACGGCTTTGCCTGCATGTTTTCCAACGCCGTCCTTTTTTCTTTTTCTTTCTTCCTGGGCAAAAATATTCAACAATTTTTTAATCAATTTAAATTCATAATTTTTATTGCTTTTATCTTATTAATGCTTATTTTTTGGTATTCAAAAAAAAGAATCAAAAAAGCTAATATGAAAGTTATAGAAAAAAAACTAAGAGATAAGTAGTGCTCACTCTTTCCAACACACTCTCTATTCTTAGAGCTCCATTAGCTTTAGTGTTCCTGCAGGAAAATGTAACCCTACGGCTGATTGCCGTATTTCTTGCCATGATTACGGACAGCGTCGATGGATACCTGGCTAGAAGATATCGTTCCGTATCAAAATTCGGGACAATCCTCGATCCGGCTATGGACAAGTTTTTTGTCTATTTTGTGTTAACCGTATTATTTTTAGAAGGACACCTGCAGCTGTGGCAGGCAATAGCCATGATATCTCGAGATATTTCTCTGGCCATCTTCGCCTTATATTTAACCATCATGAAAAAATGGTCCAATTATACCATTAAAGCTATCCGATGGGGAAAGATCGCTACAGCCATGCAATTTTTAATTATTTTGGGACTTACAATAGGATTTGTTTTTTCCTGGTTTGTATACGGGCTCTTTTTTGTATTCGCCGCACTAGCCTTGTTTGAGCTAATTCAGACACGGCCCTCTAATAATTCCGTACTTTAATCTTTCTTTTCTCCAAGAGAAGATGTCGTTTGAGCACCAGAATCCGATTTTCCTTCAGAACGATTCCTCGAAGGTAACTCAACCTGCCCAATAGGGGGCGAAGGAGGGGTGACAAGCGGAGTACCTGGAGGGCTTTCTGGGGATATAGGTCTAAAATCCGGCGTTTTGTCCCTCAATTCATCTTCAAGAGATTGCATAATCCCAACTTCAACAAGCGCATCTTTCGCTACCCTACAAATTCTCTCCCACAAAGAGGGCGGCTCATATTTAAATATCGAATGTAAAACAGCGCTATCAATAGAAGAATCAGGCAGCCTTACCGGATCAGAGGAACCGGATGCTTTTACAGGATCAGTCATTAGTAATTTGTTCTTTAGTTGTTTTTTTGGTACTTAATGATATCGTAAAAGCCTATTTTAATAAATAGAGGAACTTTAATCCTTGCTTTCTTTTGATAAATGCACAGTCGTTGTAGGAAAAGGAACATCCGCTCCCAGTTTAGTCATCATATTTTTAATTTCGATCAGCATCTCATGACGAGTATTAATATAAACGTCATAGTTTGGCGTTTTCGTATAAACCCGAATATGAATGTCCAAAGAATAAGCGCCAAAATTTTCAAAATTCACATACAAGGGAAGCTGCGAGTCTAATTCGGAATGATTGTTCAAATACGAATAAATCTCCTTAATCAAATTGGGGATCTTTGAAAAATCCTCATAGCGAACCCCTATCGTTTCATCTATTCTTCTGTGACTGCGGCGCGAGACATTTTTAATATAGAGTTTTGTAAAAAAAGAATTAGGAATGTAATGCGGACATTTGTCAAAATCCCGAATCATCGACATGTACCAGCCGATCTCCTCCACCGTTCCATACAGTTTTTTTTCGGGAATATCCACAACCTCCCCTTTAGAAAAAGGACGGGTTGCATGGATCATAAAACTGCCGAAAAAATTAGAGATCATATCCTGTGAAGCAAAACCGATAACAGCGGCGCCGACACCGCCGAAAGCCAAAAGCGGCGCAATAGGAACATCCCAAACCTGCATAACAAAAAGGGCAAAAATAAAGATTAAAACAACGGAAAGAATACGGGAAATAAATTCTAAAGAAGTACGGTCTGTCGACTTAATATTTTTACCCTTGTTTATTAAATGGACAAACAGCTGCGCTTTCCACCGAAAAGAGAGCCATAAAATACTTAAAAGAATAAAAGTGTTGCGAAGAGAACGGATCGTTGTTTCTACTTTCTGAAATTGATATTCCCCCGCCCACACATCCAAAGCATAGGTGATGCCAATAATCCATAAAATAACAAGCAGAGGTTTTAAAAAAATAAAGTTAACTCTTCTGGCATTTACATCTTTAAAAAAACGCACGTGGATCAAAGCAATTATTCCCTTAATTAAAAAATAGCTGCAGGCCAAGACAATAACCGTAATGATAATTTTCCAAAGCCACGGTTCAAGATGAATAAAACCTATAAAACTTTTAGCAAAACAAGAAAACATAGATCTCTCCGCTCTTTTCAATATTACTATAACTCATTCTGAAAAAGCTTCAAGAAGGTATTTCATTGATTTATATGGTTTAGAAATTATATGGTTATTAAAAATTCCAATAAAAAGGTATTTCCCATGCCAGAAAAAGAACCTATTTTTCGATCGGTTATAAGAACATTTTTAAAAACTTTTTTTGTAATTATCGCTATCTTTTTAGCTTTTATCCCTTTCTTTATTATTTCCGCCGTAATGAAGGGCCATGCTCCAGAAATGAAAAATATTATTAGCTACGACTATGACTTGAAAGGAGATAATTCCATGCAGCCGATAAGCTCTCCTGTTGTACTGCGAATCAATATCGAAGGGGAAATCGGAAAGATGAGCCTAAAATCTTCGATTATGCAAAACCAATTATATGAATCGCGTCAGGGAATTTTGAAAAATGACCGCGTAAAAGCCGTGCTTTTGTATTTTAATACTCCGGGCGGATGCGCCTTTAATTCCAATGCAATTTATCGAATAATCAAAGCATATAAGGAAACTTATCAGGTGCCCGTTTTTGCTTATACGGAAGGAATGATCGCTTCCGGCGGCATGTATATCGCCTGCGCAGCAGACAAGATCAATGCCGCACCTTCGACGATTGTCGGATCCATCGGTGTTATCGGCGCCACTTTTTTTAATGTTAAAGAAACTCTAAATAACTGGAAAATTCTTACAAAAACCTTGTCTGCCGGCAAAGGAAAAGATGATATGAGCCCTTTTAAAACCTGGCAGCCGAATGAAGATAAAAATTATCAGGATATTATCAACGGCCTATATGAAGAATTTGTTTCCGTCTTTTTACAAGCCCGCACAAAAGTAACAAGAGATCAATTAATTAATGAATATGGGGCCTCCGTTTTTCTGGCTAAAAAAGCAGAAGAAATCGGCTATATCGATAACGGCAACAGCTCTTACGAACAAACTCTAAAAGAACTTCTTGCTGCTGCAAAAATCGATGAGGACAAACCCTATCAGATAGTTATGATGAAACCAAAATTTTCATGGTTTACTGATCTTGTAAGCAAAGAAAATTCTCTATTACAGGGAAAATTGCATCATGTGTTGCATTTAGGAAAAGAAACAAATGCAGAAACTTTTCCCTTTTTATACAAATATGAGCCATAACATGTATTTTTATGGATAAATTATTCATTATTGATGCTGTCAATTATCTCTTTCGCTCTTATTATGCTATCGGCCCTATGACCAATAGCCGCGGACAGTCGACAAGCGCCGTTTATGGTTTTATCCGATCTATACAGAAACTGATCAAAGATTTTTCACCGAAATATGTGGTCTGCGTATTTGACGGACCGGACAATAAACAATCGCGCCTTGCCGTTTATGCCGACTATAAAATGCATAGAAAAAAGGCGCCTGATGACTTGTATTCCCAGTTCGACTGGGCCTATAATTACTGTAAAATCGCCAACATATCCTCCCTCTCTGTTCCCGGCGTGGAAGCAGATGACACCATGGCGAGCATTGCCCTATGGGCAAAAAAGCAAAATCTGGAAACATATATATGCACTTCCGATAAAGATTTATGTCAGGTCGTACAACAAGATATCTTTGTATTAAATGCCCATAAGGATAATTTAATCATCGATGAAAAAACGGTCGAAAAACTATTCGGCGTTGCCCCCAATCAAATGCTCGATTATTTAGCTATCGTAGGAGATGCGTCCGATAACATACCCGGAATTGCAGGATTTGGCCCCAAGACAGCTACCGAACTTCTGCAAAAATATCAAACCTTAGAAAATATCTATGTTCATGCAGACCAGCTATCTGAAAAAAGAAAACTGACCCTTTTCGAACATAAAGAAACAGCGGAATTAAGCAAACAGCTGGCCACTTTGGATACACAGGTGGAGTTTCCAAAAGACCTTTCTTCTTTTGAGGTTAAAGAACCTTGCTATGAAACGCTTAATCAGTTCTATCAGGACATGAACTTTGTGACGTTAATTAAAGAAATGCCTGCCGGACAAAAACAACCGGCAGCTCCCACGAATTATCAATGCATACAAAACCCCGAAGAACTTCAGTCCTGCATAGACTATTTAAAAACTTTTTCCCAAATTGCCATCGATACAGAAACAACCGATCTAAATACAAGAAAAGCAAAACTTGTCGGCATTGGATTTTGTGTAAAATCCCATGAAGCTTTTTATATTCCTTTCAATGCCCAAATGAGCCCATCGATAATTATTCAAATGATCTCTCCTCTCTTTACTAACCCCGACATTTCCTTTTACGGCCATAATATTAAATACGATTATCATATTCTGTATCATGCCGGCATTGAAATAACCAATATCTGCTTTGATACATTGATCGCCTCTTATTTGATCAATCCTCAAAACAGACGCCACAATTTAGATTATCTGGTCTTAGAAAAATTTCATCATAAAAAAATACCGATTGAAGAGCTGATAGGAAAGGGGAAAAACGCAACTTCCATGAAAGAAGTTCCCTTAGATAAAATCTGTCATTACTGCTCGGAAGACGTCGATTTTACCTGCCGTCTGAAAGAACTTCTATCCAAAGACCTCTCTCAATATAACCTGGAGAAAGTCTTTTTTGATATTGAACTGCCTCTGCTTTTTATATTGGCAAAAATGGAACTCCACGGCATATATATCGATCGGGAAGTTTTTAAACAGCTCTCTTATGAATTTACAGATATTGTTACAAAATTACAGGCAGATATCTTTGAAACAGTCGGAAAAAGTTTTAATATCAACTCCCCTAAACAGCTGGCCGATATATTATATATTGACCTGCAGCTGCCCGCTCCAAAAAAACGATCAACAGCCGCACCTGTTTTAGAAAAATTGGCCAAAATGTCGCCTGTTGTTATGCAAATACTAGAATATAGGGCCATGCAAAAACTGTTATCTACATATATCGATACTCTGCCCAAACAGATCAATCCCCAAACTACGCGTATTCATTCAACTTTTAATCAGTTCATTACCGCCACAGGCAGGCTTTCTTCACAAGATCCCAACCTGCAAAATATCCCTATCCGTTCTAAAGAAGGCCTGCGTATCCGCGAAGGTTTTATTCCCCAAAAAGAAAACTGGAGCTATATTTCCGCCGACTATTCCCAGATCGAACTCCGTCTTTTAGCGCATTTCAGCAATGACCCCTCCTTAATTAAAGCTTTTAACAATCATGAAGATATTCATGCCTATACCGCCTCTTTGGTCTATCAGGTCCCAATAGAAAATGTTACGAAAGAAATGCGCCATATCGCTAAGGCCGTTAATTTCGGCATTATTTATGGACAGGGAGCTTTTGGGCTATCCCAACAGTTAAGTATTCCTCATAAAGAAGCATCTTCTTTTATCAAAACATATTTTGAAAGATACCCGAATATTGAGACTTTTATCCAATCCTGCATTCAAACCGCTGAAAAAGAAGAACGTGTAACCACACTGACAGGAAGACATCGCCCTCTTAGCGAAATCCACAACAAAAACCCCATGATCAAACAGGCAGCTCAAAGACTGGCAGTCAATACCCCTCTTCAGGGAACAGCCGCTGATATCATTAAGCTGGCCATGATCGAAATCGACAAAAAGCTAGAGCAACAAAAACTGCAGGGCTATCTGATCCTGCAGATCCATGATGAGCTGATTTTTGAAATACCAGACTCGGAAATACCTATATTTAAAGAGCTTATAAAAAATGAAATGGAAAATGTCGTCTCCTTAAAGGTCCCCTTAACCGTTGATATACAGGTTGGCAAAAATTGGGCAGAATGTTAAAATTAAGAAAAATAGCCATTACAGGTGGTATCGCATCGGGCAAATCGACGATTTGCCGGTTACTTCAAAAACATCAAGCCTATATCGTTGATACAGACACAATTGTTCATCAGCTGCTTGCATCTGATGCCTCTGTAAAAGAAAAAATTACACAATTATTCGGCCAGGAAATTGAAACAAAAGGAAAAATTGATCGAGAAAAACTTGCAGATAAAGTTTTTTCAGACAAACAAAAACTACTGCAGCTAGAATCCATCATTCACCCCCATGTATTCCAAACCATTGAAAAGATTTATCAAAAGATCAGCCCGCAGGGCCAATATAAATATTTTGTTGTGGAAATACCGCTTCTTTTCGAAACAAAAAAACAAAAGGAATTTGATTTTGTGATTTGCGTTAATGCAACCGACGAGAACATTGCCAAAAGAAAACAAATGCCCGTAACTCAAAGAGCGCAGCGAATGCTGCCCCTGCAAGAAAAAATTAAGCTTTCCGATTATGTCATAGAAAATAACGGTTCTATACAGGAATTAGAAAGCCAAATAATAGCGATTATTCAAGATATTGATTCAAAACAATAAAAGGAGAACATAATCAATGAATAAAGAAAGCCCCGTACCGCCATCCCCGCGTCATACTACCCCACCTCAAAAAAAAGATATTCTGCAGCCGCCTCCTATCATCCCTCCTCCTACACAACAGCCTTCTGAAGAACCTTCTGCGCTGCCAAAAAAACCGGGCATTGTAAAAATTGCCGAACTGCAGCGTATGAACATTGAACAGCTCAACCAATATGGAAAAACTATCGGACTGAAAAATATCGGCTCATTGACAAAATCACAGGCCGTTTTTGAAGTCGTTAAAACATTATCTTTAATTTCCAATGATATTATCTATGGAGAAGGCGTTTTAGAAATTCTGCCGGACGGTTTTGGATTTCTGCGCTCACCCAATTATAACTATCTTCCTTCCGCCGAAGATATTTATGTCTCTCCTGCCCAGATACGCCGATTTGAACTGCGAAAAGGAGATACTTTATATGGCACTATCCGTCCGCCAAAAGACAAGGAAAAATATTTTGCTTTATTAAAAGTTGATACGATAAACGGAAAAACACAAGATGAAATCAAGGATCGCGTCCTTTTTGAGAATTTAACGCCGCTTTATCCCGAACAACGTCTGTTAATGGAAACAACCAAAGAAAAAGTATCGACCCGCGTCCTGGATTTAGCAGCGCCTATCGGCAAAGGACAAAGAGCTCTGATCGTATCTCCGCCTAAATCCGGAAAAACGATTTTGATGCAAAATATCGCTAACGCTATCGAAACTAATAATCCTGAAGTCACCCTGATCGTTCTTCTTATCGACGAGCGTCCGGAAGAAGTGACAGACATGATCCGCAGCGTCAAAGGCGAAGTTGTTTCTTCAACTTTTGACGAGCCCCCGGAAAGACACGTACAAATTGCTGACATGGTCATTGAAAAATCAAGAAGGCTTGCCGAAAGCGGTAAAGACGTTGTTATTCTTCTTGATTCCATTACCCGTTTAGCGCGTGCTTACAATACCGTGCAGCCGCATTCCGGAAAAATATTAACCGGCGGTGTCGATGCCAATGCTCTTCATAAGCCCAAACGTTTTTTCGGCGCAGCCAGAAATATTGAAAACGGCGGCTCTTTAACCATTATCGCAACGGCTCTTATCGATACCGGTTCACGAATGGATGAAGTGATCTTTGAAGAATTTAAAGGCACCGGCAACATGGAGCTTGTACTGGACAGACGTTTAGCTGACAGACGCGTTTATCCTGCTATCGACCTGATTAAAAGCGGAACGAGAAAAGAAGAGCTTCTATATCATCCGACAGAACTGGAAAAAATTTACCTTCTCAGACAGGCACTTGCCGACCTTACACCGGTCGACAGCATGAACCTATTGTTATCTCGTTTGAGAAAAACAAACAGCAATACCGAATTTCTTCTCTCTATGAAAGAATAGTTTGCATATTACAAAATATTCTATAGAATACAATTAGTAATGGATAGAAGGTTTTTGGTATGCGGACTATTGTATTTTTAGGTTTCAGTCTTGCCATGGCAATGGGACTTTCATGGACATGGATGAACTATCCTGAAGTACGTTCCATTGTCTCCGATGTATTTGTAAAAGGAAATTTCCAAACACTAGAAGTTCAATATAGCGCTGAAACCATCATGACCCAGCATAAAAAAGAACTCCTTAAAGATAATGAGCATTCTTTTTTAGAGCCTGATTTAAAATTCCATCCCTATCTGTTGATGGAAGTGAAATATTCCCGTTCCTTTGACAAAACCAGCGAAGGTATTATCCTATGGAGCCTTGTCGATGGAGAAATGGTCGTCAATACGCACTCATGGATAAAAACGCATGGTTTTATGGACTGTATCCGCTCTAATGCCAATTCCCATGATTTTAAGATTATTAAAGCCCTATCTGCTCATGGCGGCATGCTGGAAAAAGAATCTTTAGGCAAAGTCTTAAACATCGAAAATGATACGTTAGATATCTGGTTAGATGGCTGCAGGAAGAAAAGCCTAATTGTAAAAAAGGGACATTCCTATCGTCTTCATCTGCAAAATCCACGTCTGGCCATGCATCCGGAAACAAAACTCGGACAGTGGCTAGTCACAAAATCAGCAAAAAATGCAGAACAGATACCCAAACGTTTTCGTGCCTATCAAATTGAAAATATTGCTAAAGCCGCTTTCGGCAATGATTTTGCCATTAGAAAAACAACTGAAATCTTTCTTCCTGTCTACGGCATCATCGTACAAAATCCCGATGGATCAATTATGACAACCTACTGGAATGCCTTAAACGGCAAGAAGTTTTCTCCGACCTACCATATCGAATGACCCGAAATCATTATCGTGCACTCAAAATTACATGCTGCTTCTTTCTTCTCTCCTGTAATAGACATATCTAATCCATTTACCTCAAGTAAGGATTGCCCAGAAAATTTTTTTAACACTGAATTCGATCGTAAAAATGCCTGAATGGAAGTTAAAGCAATAAATTGCAAAAAAACTTTCATCGATTCATTTTCAATTTGTGATAGATCGATCGAAAACTTAAACTTCACCGATAACATTACGCTCTTTTCTTTCTGTCTTTGATCTATATATACAGCTGCTGCTTCTTCAATTTTTTGCTTGCAAGCGAAAATTTTATCAGAAAATTCTGTAAAAAAAGCAGGGTTAGGGAAAAAAACCCTATATCCATCTGCGTTAGGCTTTAAGCCTTCAAACCGATCCCATCTCATTTTTGTTCCTTTCGACTTGTTTAC
>CAZULH010000025.1:0-11808 GCA_964621105.1 uncultured bacterium | reverse complement strand
GATGAAATATGATGAAAAAACAAATTCTTTGGTCTTTACCGCTTCGGATACGGCTTTAACTGAAATCAAAGAGCTTCTAAAAACATTTGATATTCCCGGAAAAGATAGTGGAGAGCTTGTTCAGCAGATCGATAAAGATGACTCAAGCTTTTTGGTCTATAAGCTGCAATACCACCGCGGCGATGAGATCAAGCAGGCATTAAAGCAGATAGCCGTCGATCTTTCCGCCTCACAGACACCGATTAAAACAGACCTTGTCAACGCTATTAATTCCACCCAGTGGATACAGATGACCAATACCCTTTTATGTTCCGGTCAAGAAGTGATCATCAACCGTCTCAAGCAGCTGATTAAAAGCTTAGACATCCCTCTCAAACAGGTATTCATAGAAGTGCTGGTATTGGAAACAACGCTGACCAATCTCTTAAACTTCGGATTAGACTGGGGCTCAAAATTTAAATACAAAGATGAGATTACCGGCGGTACCGGAAACTTTCAGCCCGTTAATGCAGGCTCCGCAACACCTACCTTTACTCAGCGGATGAATGTTATCAATAACGTTACAACGCCTTCTTCTACCGACATCCCTTTTAAATCGGGGTTTGACCTTGGTGTTATCGGCGATATTATCCGTCATAACGGCCAGTCCTTTTTAAGTTTAGGCTCATTGATGGAAGCCCTGCAGCAGGATAATGAAACAACAATCGTAACGACACCGAAGATCATCACACAGGACGGAAAAACCTCACGGGTCTTTATCGGCAAGAATATTCCGTTTGTCGGATCACAGGTCATGAACAACAGCGGATCGAACAATGTCAATACCGTCAGTTTGGAATATCGCGATATCGGCATGAACATGACCATCACTCCATTTCTAGGAAATTCCGATGTTATTTCTTTAGCCATCGACTTAGAAAATTCCTCTACACTAGGATCGACCCAATTTGCCAATTCCGATGTAACGGGTATTACAACTTCCAAAACAAGCATGAACACAACGGTCATGATCCCGAACAAAAACTTTTTGATCTTAAGCGGAATGGTTACAGAAAACCATATGCGCTCAAAATCGGGCATTCCCTGCCTTGGAGGAATTCCATGGCTTGGCGCCGCTTTTTCTAAAAGCTCCTCTTCCGATACCAAAGACAACCTGGTCATTTTTATACGTCCGCATATCGTTAATTCTTTCAAAGATCTGATCAATATTACTGAAAACCAAGAACAGCTCTTTAGGGAAAATACCGGCTCGCCTGGGCTGGAAAAAGATTTTGATGAAAGCACGGAACTAATAAAATCATTTGATGATGAATAAAAAATATTTGTTATTTTTTTCTCTTTTGCTCTTGGCCGGATGCTACCGCGTTCCGGATAAAATCTCACCGAAAGTCGACTATGCAATTTCCGATACCTATATGGAAAGCCTGCCTGCCGCTTTTCGCCCTCTATCAACACAGGAGCGCTCGCAGGACTGGGGGAAGGAGTATCTCATTGGGCAGTCTTTTGCTAAAGAGATGGACCTCTACCGAGCGATCTCCACTTTTCGCAGAGCAGACATCTTGGTGCCTGAGAGATCCTTTAGAAAACCGGAGGTCCAGTACAACATTTTATTATGTTACTATATCGGCAAGCGCTATGAAGATGCCATCTACTATTTTGAACACAGCCTGCTTTCCCATGTCGACCATACTTTTTCCGCTTTTCATGATCTGCTGATCATTTTGTATGATTGTTATTCGGAAGTAAACAATGAAGAGAAGATAAAAAAGACCTATGAGCTTTTACACAAGTTCTATCCCCAGACGGCAAGCCGCCTGCAGATCTCTTCGATCATTGAAGAAGCGAACATCGATAAGATCGATAGGCTCTCGCAAGCGCACCCTGATGACCTTTTCCTAATCAATCTATTATCGGATTATGAAAACAAAAAAAAATCTGTGACCAAAGCGCAGACTTTCAATGCCCTTCTTCCGGGATCGGGGTATTTGTACCTTGGGCAAAAGCGCTCTGCCCTAACCTCTTTTTTAATGAACGGCCTGTTTATTTTTGCAGCCGTTGAATTTTTTAAAAAAGGATATGTCGCAGCAGGGATTATCACCTGCGGGTTTGAGGCAGGATGGTACTTTGGAGGCATTTACGGGGCCGGCCTTGAAGCAAAATACTACAATGAACGTATTTATGAGACCTTAGCTACGCAAACGATGAATGAACAGGGACTATTCCCCATCTTTATGCTAAAATACTCTTTTTAAAAGCAGGCGCAAACATGAAAATATTTCTTTATCTGTTATTCGTACCGATGGCGCTATTAGCAAAGCCCGGCTACCATGAACCCTGGGGAAAAGACCATCATCTTGCTAAACCTGCGCAGGAAGAGCCCCAATCAAAAGCTTCTGTTCCCATGAAGATTGCCAATGGCATTTTAACCTTCTATCAACATGTCATCTCCCCTGCCAACTGCCCTAAAAGCAGCTTCCGCCCGACCAGCTCCCGCTATATGCAATTAGCCATCCAGCGCTACGGTGTCGTTAAGGGAGTGCTGATGGGATTTGATCGGCTGCTTCGGGAAAATGATGATGAATGGGTCTATCGTACAATAGAAATTGATAATAAAAAATATAAGTACGACCCTGCCTTTACCGATAAGTATTCAAGATAGATTTTCTGCTTTTTGTTCCGCATAGAGATAGGCTCTCCATGTAGAAAGCTGGGGTTTTGTCTCATCCGTTAGAAAGATGTGCTCAAACCCTATTTTCTGTACGATCTCTGCCTTTAACATTGTATCATACACAGGTTTGGTCACGCCGCTGATAATAAGAATTTTATTTTTCCCCTGCAGGTATTCATGCAGCTGCAAAAGAGCAAGAGCCATCGATGCGTCCATATGATAGATGGAATTTAACTTTAATATGATCGCTTTAACATAAGGGTCATCAGCTATCTGCAGCATGGCATCCTGAATAAAATCAACGCTGGCAAAAAAGAGCTCTCCTCCCATGCCGATAATGCGTACATTTCTGTATCTTCTGTATTTGGAAGATAAAATCTTTAACCTGCCTGCCTTATTGAAGCCGTATTCGACAATAAAAGGCTCTGCGGCTTTCTTTAAAAAGAAAATGATCGATAAAGTGATGCCGATATAAAAAGCGATATCCAAAGAAAATAACAGACAGCTGATCATCGTTAGAAAAAAGACGACCCTGTCTTCAATTGTTGTCTTGATACAATGTTTAATGCTTTCCCAATCGATCATCTGCCAGATAACGATAAATAAAATAGCGGAAAGGGCGACCAAGGGAATATAACGGATCCATATCCATCCGACATAGGCAAAAAGTAAGATGAACAGGCCGGAAAACAAAGCGCTAAAACGTGTTTTTGCTCCATTAAAGAAATTGAGCCAGCTTCTTGACAAACTTCCGGAAGTAGGCATGGCAAAAGGAACAAAAGATAATAAAAAATTAGAGATCCCTAATCCGAAAACCTGCTGGTTGATACGCAGCGTTTCTGCGCTTTTTATCGATATGGCCCTGGCGATAGAAAAAACTTCTAAAATAGCTAAAAGAGAAATCGCAAGGGCAGACAAAAAAACGTCCTGCAAAAGATTCCAGTGAATTTTCGGAAAGGCTAAAGACAATGTCCATGTATCGGCAACCCCAAGATCTTTTAGCGATAAAATATCAGTAAAATTCGTTTTCTGATTATATAGGTAAATAGAAAATCCCATCACAACCAGCATGATCAGCGCATTCGGCAGCTTTTTAAAATACCGCTGCAGAGCAAGTAAAAGACCAATGCTGACAAGTCCAAATATTAATGCGCCAATATGCATAGATGCAATGTTTAGCAAAATATAATAAAGCTTCTGCAAAGCGAAATACGAAGGCCTTTTCGGAAATACCTCAAAAAGGTACTGCAGCTGTGTAATGGCAATGGCGATAGCAATGCCGGTAAAATATCCCAGCATTACAGAGCGGCTCACAAACTGTAGGGCCTTTTTAATATTTAAAAAGGCAAAAACAATCTGTACAACGCCCATGATCAGTACGATATGCAAAAGAATCATCAATGCCAGGTTCGTTCGTTCTTCTAAAAGAACATTGGGATATTGCGACTGCAAAACATTGGCGATCGTCATTTGTATCAAAATGGAAATACCCGTACTTGGCCCCGCCACAAGGTAGCGGCTCGATCCAAAGGCAGCAGTAAAAATAGCGGCAAAAATAGCGGAATACAGTCCGCTGATCGGCGGCAGCCCTGCTAACAGGGCATAAGCGATAGATTGAGGAATAGCGATCAGGGCAACAATAAAAGCAGCAAAAAGATCAGATTTCGCTTCTGTCCATCGATAGCTTTTTAATTCATTAATAAAAGGCCAGAATGTAATTTTCGTTTTAAAAAAACTTAGCATTGTATAACTCGAGTTAATTTGATGTATAAATCAGTTTATACAAAAAAACAAGAGGCTTTAGCTTTCCCGTTTCTTTATAGTAAACAGGACAGGAACCCCCTGCAGGGAAAATTCTTTTTTGAACTGATTGAAAAGATATCTCTTATATCCCGCATCGAAAAGTTTGGTATCGTTGATAAATAAAATAAAACGAGGCGGAAAACTGCGCAATTGCGTCAAATAATAGATCTTCAGCCTTCTTCCCTGATACTGCGGAGGTGAATACTGTTTCATCGTTTTTTCTATAAACTTGTTTAGCTGAGGCGTTGAAATTTTAATACCATAAGATTTTTCTATCTCAGCAATATGGGAGAAGATCTGGTCGATATTTCTTTTGGTTTTCGCTGAAATAAACAAAATGGGACATTGTTTAAGAAAAGAAAAATTCTCAACAAGCATCTTTTTATAATGCTCCATGCGCTCTTTAGAGATAAGGTCCCACTTGTTGATCAGTAAAAGACAGGCTTTCCCTTTTGTCTGAATTTTTCTAAAGATCCTTCTCTCTTCTACTGTCATTCCATCCATGGCATCGATCATTAAAAGGCAGATATTTGCCTGATCGATCACCTCTTCGGTACGGATAGAGGCAAATTTTTCTATCACCGTCTTTTCTTTACATTTTCTTCTAATGCCCGCCGTATCCATTAAAAGATAGGGCTTGTCATTATAGATGATCTTTTCATCGATATGGTCGCGTGTCGTGCCGGCAATATCGCTAACGACCGCCCTGTCCTGGTTGATAAGGGCATTTAACAAGGTAGACTTGCCGACATTAGCTCTGCCGATAATTGCCAGTTTTGTCATTTTTTCTTCTTGCAAAGCGTGTTTTTCTTCAAAGCAGCAGGCAAGAGCTTCTTCCAACAGTTCTGAGATCTGGTAGCCGTGAACGGCAGAAACAGCGACTTCTTTTTCTATCCCCAAAGCAGAAAATTCTGAGTCCTGATAATGATTATCGGGATCATCGATTTTATTGACTGCCAGAACCATCGGCTTTTTAGACTTATGCAATAAAGAGACCACCATCCTGTCTTCCAAAGAGATGCCCACCCTTCCGTCTACGACCATGATAATTACATCAGCCTGATCGATAGCTACCTGCGCCTGGATACGGATCTCTTTAAAAAAGGGCATTTTCTCATTTTGGGTGATCCCTCCGGTATCGATCAGCTCAAAAGGCTCATCGAGATATTCCGCTATAGCATAAATACGGTCGCGCGTTACCCCTTCCTCGTCATCGATGATAGAGATCCTTTTCTTACAGATCCGATTGAAAAGGGCAGATTTCCCTACATTAGGCCTGCCGACGATTGCAATTTTTTTCATAGTTTTCTCTTAATAATGAAAAAATTATAGCAGATCCTTCCAATTAAATGCATTGGGATTTAAATGTTTAAATTTTAGACACTAAGCGCTACCAGGACAGAAGATAAATATTATAACTAAATAATAAATTATTTATTTGATATCATTAGCTTAACAGGGAGCGTGAATTATGCCTATTTCACCGATAGGCCCGTCAAAAGGGATACAGGGTCCCGGCCAACAGCCATGGCCGCAGGAAATTTCCAACCTCATGCGTAATTTACAAAGCAATCTGCAGGCAATCTTCGGCGATGTGAAAGCTCGGCAGATATGTAAGAACAACGACGAGGAAAGAGGAATATTGGCCGATCTTTCCGCTAATTTGGCCAAGCTGGAATTAACGATGCGCAATATAGAAGACTATGTTCCTAAATGCACGCCCGATCAGCAAAACCAATTGCAGGGACTTTTAGATACTATCAATCAGGCAATTGCCAATGAAAGGCAGATCCACCCTGACGATATTGAAAAAATAATCGGCTCCATGCAGTCCTTGGGCACATAGGAGATAAAGCATGTCGATCCCCCCGATTAGCGGACCTTCCGGTTATTATCCAAAGCAGCCCATTGACTGGAACAACGTCTCCACCCTTTTAGAAAATACAAATAATATTTTATCCGATAATATGGCCGTTACCGATCAGGTAAAACAAAACTTCGATAGTTTTGTTAGCATCTATAATAAAAATGCCCGTGCATTTACACCGGATCAGAAAGTAATGATCGATCGCTTGATCGATCTTTTTAACAGCCTTCCTTTTAATCAGCCATTAGAAAGCACAACACTTTTATCTGTGCAGGCAAGCATCGCAAAAGTGGAAAACAGCTGTGATCTATAATTTCCTTGCTTAACATAATTTTTTTAATATAATGCTTTTCACTAAAAAAAAGGAAAAGATAATGCACATACAACCTGCAGCTTCCTTCTGTGCCAGCACATCTGAAGGTTTAGGCCAAAAAGAGACTTTAACCCAAGCCTTTTCAAGGGGCGATAATTTATCATTGCAAGAATTGCTAGAAGTTTTTTCTTCGTCAGTCTCTAAAGAAACTCAGCATGCTGTTGCTATTAGATTTGCAGATCAATTAAAAACGTCGGCTTTTCAAGAAGTAGACATGTCTTTAGAACTATCTTTGGGAACGATGAAAGATATTTAAAATATTATTGCGGAAAAAGGTTTTTCTGTAGAAAGCCAAAAAGAACCAGAATTCGTATGGTTCAAACATATGATTTTATTATGTAATTTAGAATGGGTTAATCAACAAAGGCGTTTACCTTCGCAAAAAGCATCTACATTTAAATTATTTCAACAGCATATTCAAATTTTAAGCAGTGAAGGTTTTAATCCCAATCAGGAACTTATTGGACAATATGGTTATCCCTTACATTTTGCTGTAGAAAGAAACTGCCCTTTTGCTAGCAAAAGCATTCATGGCTAGCGCTAATGTAAATCAGATACAGATACAAACAGATGCCTCTCACCGAACAGCTCTTGACATAGCCGTTTCAAGCGGAAATGAAGGGATTATCAACGACTTGATACAATATGGAGCAAAAGCATCTATACAGACTTTTGAAAGGGCAAGAGGTTTAGAAAACCCCTGGAAAATGGCTACAGTATTGAATCTTCTTCAGAGCGCAACATAGTTTTTTACAACTCTATTTTTTGAAGAAGCGATCGTATCTCTTCTCTCGATAGCGTTTTGATCTGATCCTGGTCGTCTTTTTTGATCGTATCTTCAAACAGTCCCATTTTTTTCTCTATTAACTGATGGATCCGCTCTTCAATTGTGTGTTTAGAGACCAGCTTGAATACCTGCACCCCTCTTGTCTGACCGATCCTGTGCACCCGATCTGTGGCCTGATTTTCTTTGGCGGGGTTCCACCATCTGTCATAATGGATAACAACAGAAGCCGAAGAAAGATCAATCCCCAAGCCTGCAGCTAAAAGAGAAGCAACAAAAATCTCGCATTTGGGATCTTCCTTAAAGCGATTGATCTCTTCCCTTCTATTTCTCGTCGAGCCGGTGATGCTTGCATACCCGATATTATTTTCCTTCAAATACCGGATAATGATATCGATCATATCTAAATACTGAGAAAAAATAACGACTTTCAAATTACTTTCTCTCGCTTCATGTAAAAGCTCAATAAAAAGATCCCATTTCCCTGAAGAGTGGCTGTTAGCATTTTCGACATCTTTTAAAACTAAGGACGGATGATCGCAAATCTGTTTAAGACGGGTTAATATGGAAAAAACATGGGCATAGGCCAAAGGTTTGGACCTATCCTCTAAACTCTGCATAATTGGATCTTTCATCCGAGAAAGAGTTTCATTGTATAGTTCGACCTGCTCTTGAGAAAGATCACAATAGGAGATCTCTTCCGTTTTTTCCGGCAGTTCCTGCAGAACATCGGCTTTTTTCCTTCGTAAAATAAAAGGACGGATAAGCCTCGATAGAAGTTCTTGAGCCCCTTTGTCCTTCAGCTTTTCAATGGGATCGACAAATTCTTTTACAAAAACGCTTTCTTTCGGCAGATAATCAGGAAGGGAAATATCAAAAAGAGACTTTAAGTCCAAAAGACGGTTTTCAATAGGCGTTCCCGTCAATCCTATTTTCATTTTGGCCTGCAATGTTTTCATCGCCTGATGAGTTTTGGACATGCGGTTTTTTGCTATTTGCATCTCATCGAATATGGCGATTTCAAAAGAGAGGTCCTTAAATGTCTTTTTTTCCGAACGCAAAATCCCATATGAAGTTAAAAGAACGTCATAATCCGTTTTAAACGGCGCTATCTCCCTAGATAGGCCGTGATAGGTCAGCACGCGAAAATGAGGAAGGAAGATGCGCAGCAAATCTTCCCAGTGATAGATCACAGAGGTCGGACAGATAATTAAATACTTATTCGTTTTCTTAACATCAGGAAAAGAAGCGGAAGCTAAAAGGGCCATCGCCTGATGGGTTTTTCCAAGCCCCATTTCATCGCAGAGAAGGCCGCTAAGCCCGTGACAGTATAAAAACCACATCCAGTTAACGCCCGTTACCTGATACGAGCGCAGCACTGCCTGCAAATATGTTAAATTAAGCAGCCGGTCGGTCTTATAGGAATAGAGCTCTTTTAAAATAGCCTGCATCCTCTGTATTTTGGGAGTATACCCCTGGGGCTCTTTGATCTCTTCAAACAGACAGAGGCGTATCCATTCTAAAGAATTAAACCGAAAGAACTTCTTTTTTTGGAAAACCCTTTTTTTCGTTATCTGATTGAGCCATTGAAAACGAAAGTCCTGCAGGTCTAAAAGACCGGCAGAAGAAAATAAAAACCGTTTTTTCTCCTGTATCGCCTCCCAGATCTCATAAGAGGAAACAACACCCAGTTCCGACTGGTAGCTCATACCTGCAATATAGGACATAAACCCTTCTTTTTGCGCTTTTTCCAAATGATGCAGATGCAAATGCAGATTTTCCGGCCGTTTGAGCTTGGGATCGATATAGACAGAAAAACGTTTGGCCTTTTCTAGATCATACAATAAAAAAAGGCTCTCTCTTGAGCGGGGAATAATTTTTGATTTTTCATATCCTTCCGGCAGCTTCAAGACTGAGGGAAGAGGGAAAAAACCCTCATCGGGAATATAAACATAATCTGTAAAAAATTTAAGTTTTTTGCTGCGATATTCTTCAAGTACATGGATCTTGGGATCGATGACAATCAATCCTTCTTCATTGATCTGCAAAGAAATTCCCACCCTGTCCAACGGACAGATATTTGTAAAAAAATGCTCAAGCATTTCCAGTTCTTCCTGATGCGAAGAGATAAAGGCATCCACTTTATCGAAAGCAATCCTCATGCCCGCCTGAATCGTCGAAAAGGTCTTTTCTTTTTTGGCATAAAATCCCCTTTGCGGAATATAGATCCACTCTCCCAAATCAAAAGAGTTCTCATACCCTTTAGGAACATCCAGATGAGAGCCGAATACCAGCTCCTCTTCTGTCAGATGATAGCTTAAGGTAGAAGAAAAACTGCCGACATGCGTAGAAAACCCTTCAAACTGCTGCAGCCAGATCCTGTGCGAATTGATAAACTCAGAGACCTTTTCTTTTTTTATTTCTATCGGAAGATTTTCTATCTCCGGTTTTTCTATTCTGAAAAATCCCTTACCTTCCACATAGGCCCATTTTCCAAAAAGACGGTTGATTTCCTTTTGCAAATCTTTTTTTTCAAAAAGATAGCCTTCTATATGCAAATGATGATGCTGATCAAAAAAGAGATGATATTGATATTTATGCAAATCGTCATCGATAGAAAGATGCGGCCGAAAAATTTCCAGATAATGATCTAAGGCATATTCGATTTCTTCTTTTTTGATACTTTCTTTCTGTAAAAATTCATCCGGTCTTTTTTTATAAAAGCCCCTTTGATAGACATACTGCCATCCGTCCAGATCGATGGGCCTTTCCACTTTTTCCATTTGGGTAAAAGTAATATGCATCTCACAATTTTTTTCATCGTAGGCAATATGGCTGATCTCTTTTCCTAAATAGGGATAGATTTTCAGGTTGCTGTTGACCATAGATAAAAATGGCAGAACTTCTTCCCACTGCTCTTCATTTAATGTTACCTCAAGTGTAAAATCCGAAAACAAAAGTTCCATTTTAGTGGGAAACCGATCTTTTTCTTCCTGAATCTTGATCTGATAATTTCCCTTCAGTGCTTCAAAAAAGACCATCTGCGCTAAATCAAACCAAAAGGAGACAATAAATACTACTTCGCTTGAAGACTGATTCTGTTGGTATTTTTGTATCTCATCCAAAGGAAGGTGCGCAAGCTTAAATGAGATCTCCTCTTCCTTTTGCTTCTTCTCTTGCAGAAGGGCCTTGAGCTTTTCTCTCGTCTCTGAATTTTTACTCTTCAGAACAAAATCATGGCAGATAAACTGAGCTTCTCTTTGTTTGATCGCCTTTTTCTCCATCCCTTCTTTTTTAGCGATAGAGAAAAAAAGGGCTCTCCAAAAAGATTTACGAAATAGCACATGAAGAGGTTTTCCATACTTCATGATGGCCAGATAGGCTGCCGTTATATGCAAACACCCCGCAGGCTGCTCACAGCTGCAGAAACTATCGAGGAGCTTGCCTTCATCGTCCATCTGCAAAAAAGGCCAATAGGAGACCTTATCTTTTATCTCAACTTCATAAACCCCTTCCGAAAACAAAACATTTTCCGGCTCTTTTGTTTCTAAAAGAGCTTTAGCTTCATCGACATAGGGCTGTAAGTTCTTTGGAAAACTTTGCATAAAAAATTTAAGACGCCTCAAATATCTATAGATAATTCTCCTACTTCGTTTTTATCCTCTTTAGTTTTTCTTGTCGAGGATTGGTTTATAAAGAAACAGAATAATGGAAAAAGTACTCAATAAATCGTCGAATTCATTCTTATCAAACTTTACAAAAACAATAGGCTATTATAAAATATTTTTTTTCATAAAGGAGGACTTATGGATAAATTAATTATCCTGTTAACTAGTCTTTTTTCTTTGTTTTTTAATTTTTTGCCCGCTTTTGAAACACCTACCAAAAATGAAATGTTTGAGCTAGCTTTTCAAGAAAAAGTTTTTACAGATCCATTTTCAATAAGTCCCAATAATCGATGGATAGCTTATATTGCCAAAAACCGTTTTTCAAAAGAAGATCTATCTTCTTCCAATTCATTGACAAGTGGCACTCCCTCTTTTTATTCGGGATGTCGTATTCATTTGCATTCATTGTCAAATGATGAAGATTTTATTATTTCGCAAGAAAATTGTTGGGGAATTTCATGGTCACCCGATTCTTCACGGATAGCTTACTATTCGGATGCTGATGGTCAAGTTCATTTATGGATATATGATATGGCCTCGAAAACCTCACATAAATTAAGCGAAATTTCCAACCAGGCAAATAGATTTCGAACCAACAATCCTCTTTGGAGCAAAGACGGAAAAACCATTTATTTTCCAATGGCT
>CAZULH010000024.1:3821-11945 GCA_964621105.1 uncultured bacterium | reverse complement strand
CTCTGGATGAAGGATTTTGCGTGATTCGTCAGCATGATTTTCATGCGAATAAATAGAAGTGCTAAAAATAGCAGTAAATATTGATAATAAAGATATTAATTTATTTTTCATAAAATACTCTTTTTTAGTAATTAAATCGGATCGATTTTAATTTTATTAAATATAAAAAATCAAGACTTAACGATGTTTGAACTCTTTCTCAAGGGCCCGTTTGCTTTCTTTTTCTTTGATAGACTCTCTTTTATCATGCATTTTTTTGCCTTTGCCAAGGGCAAATTTGATCTTGGCCCATCGGCCTTTAAGAAAGATGGCCAGAGGAATAAGAGATAATCCTTTTTCCTGAACAGCCTTTCTTAGGCGTTCTATTTCATTGGCATGCATGAGGAGTTTTCGTTTTCGTTTTTCAGGGTGATTATGAACATTGCCGAATTGGTAGTGGGGAATTTGTGAATTAATCAGCCAGAGCTCGCTGCCTTCTACGATAATATAGGCTTCCTGCAAAGAACCTTTATGATCTCTAAGGGACTTAATCTCTGTGCCGAAAAGAACCAGGCCTGCTTCAAATGTTTCCAATATCTCATAATTATACCTAGCTTTTCTATTGGAAACTAAATCTTGTGAAAATGATTTGCTCATATGAAAGATAGTTTAAAGAAAATACTGCATGGGAGCAATATTATTCTGTTTTTAAAAACTTTTTACCAAAAGAAGTTAAAGTAAAACATCTTGTATTTTCATGGGTGCCCAACACAACAATCCCTGATTCAAAGTAATAGTTCTCAATGACATTGTGAATAAAATTTTGTTCTTCCTTATGGTAAACGGGGATCTTATAAGACCAGTTTTTACCTTTTTGCTGCAATTGCAGGTCTTCTTGGGAAAAACCGATGAGGCTCAAAGCTAAAAAATCTTTCATGCTGATCCATGAGTCATGGCACAATCGCATCAGGTTGCTTTCAACGTCCCTTAGTATTTTTTCAATGGGATAAGTAGCCTTGTATTTCGGTTCGCTTGTTCGATAGAGGTGAAGGGCTTTTTCTTCTTTGTTTAATTTTTTCCATGCTTTGAGATTTTTAGAAGGGTAGAGATGGTCATCGATAACATTAATTAACTGCAGCTTAATGAGCTTGTGTACAACACTAACAAGATGCTTGGAAATCTCGGGATATTGCGTAAAAAGAGGTTTGGCTAAGGATTCCGGGATTAGAATCTCATTTTGTTGGCAGAAAACCTTAATCGCCTTTTTTTCAACAAAATCAACGACGGCTTCCATATGTGTAACAAAAGCAAATGGATCGGTAAAAGAAGAACTTGGCAGGACTGAAGAGATGGGGTTGGATTTTCTCGTTGCTAGAAGATAATCTTTCCATTCTTTGTAAAAACAGAGAAAAGGAATTTTATCTTTATAGATAACACTGCATATCATGGAATATTCTAGATAAAGAAGGAGTTTAGCCATTTCTTCTTCAGATAAAGAAAGGGTTTCTTCAATTTTTTTCAGCTCTAATTTTAGGTTGTTAGATTCTAAAAGCATTGAACAGATCGTTTGAATAGAAGCGTTCTCAAAACAGAGGTTTTCCAAGTATCTTTTATAGATGTAAGGAGTCTTTAGGTATTTATCAATAATGGACTGAAAAATATCGCTAGAGGTTCTGGGAATAGCATACCAGACAGGCAGAAGGTGAATGGGCAGTGTTTTTAGAGTGCTTAAAAGATATTCGACGTCAGGTTCAAATTCATTCTCGAAGCGCTGCATGTAGAGCTCAAGATTTTTACGAGGATGTTTATCAACGAGGATAAGATCGTCATCAATAGATAATAACTGGATGTCTTCAAATTTTTGCATCAGCTTTTTCATCTTTTCGGGTGTCGTCATAAACTTTCGAGATATTTTTAACAGAGAAAGCTTGGAAGAGCTGAAAAAGATTTCTTCTAAGATTTCCGCTTCCAGTGAGCTCATTTGAGCTAAAAGGCGCCGGTTATCGATTTCTTTTTGAAAACCGAAATCTGCTAGGTGGATCTTATTTTTTCGAAGGGACAACAATGTATCAGTCATAATTTAAAATTTATATTTAAGGTAAAAGTGGATTAATGGTACAAAAACTATAACGCAGAGTATGGTTTAAAAACAAAGAAATATTTAAAAAACATGATTCTAATTACTTTATGAGGGGGTTTTGGAGTGAAAAAGCTATCATTTAATTCTTTACTTGTCAGTTTAAATATTTTATTACTGGGGTGCATAGGCTTTTTATCGATTTACGGATTTAATCGTGACGCTAGATATCAGGAAATCGAGGCACAAAAAATTACCGTCCGCAGTCCTAAAGGCGAGCATTATTTACAGATAAAAATGGTAGATCAGACCCCTTTTATTGCCTTTTATGAGAAAAATCAGCCGACAATAGAAATCAAAGGCGGCAACTATCCATCTATTTCTTTTCGTAATAAAAGCGACCGTCTGGCCCTGCAGCTTGCAACGAAAGATAACGGCAGCTGCGAACTTTCCTTTTTTGATAATAAAGGGAAAAATTCTTTACAGTGCGTGGGAGGTAGTTCCCCCGCTATTTATTTAAAATCCGATAAAAAAACGATCGGATCATGGACAATGCTAGACAATGGGGGATCAGGGATCGGCCTGGCCTCAAAAGATGGCGGCGCAGCGGCTATTCTCCGAGGAGGCTATCAGCCGGCCTTAGCTTTTTTCTCCTCAAAGAACATACCGATAGCTTCTTTTGGAATGATGCAGAAAACGCCTCATATGATGATTTCGGGCAAAGAAAAAAATTCAGGAGTGCTCATTCACGGGGGCGACCCGACTGGCGTTCTTGTTATGGATGAAGAGGGAAGAACCAAAATTCTAATTTCTAAGGAAGGAGTTTTTCAGGGAAAGGAAGAAGAAACAGAGCCGCAAAGTCCAAAACTGTTTACGCATAGAGAAGATCTGATGAGATTATTTCCTGATGAAGAACAGGCTATTGCTTACTAAGAGTGTTTCTTAGTTTAATAAAATAGTCTAGTCGTTTTTTCATTTCTCTTTCAAAGCCTCTTTCATGAGGATGGTAGTAACAGGCCCTGTCCATATTTTGCGGAAAATAATTCTGTCCGGAAAACCCATGTTTGGTTTCATGATCATAGGCATAATCTTTTCCAAAGCCCTCTTTTTTCATCCAGGCTGTAGGCGCATTGATAATGTGGGAGGGGGGAGAAAGATGAGAGGTTTTTTCTGCGTCCTGTTTAGCCTTTGAATAGGCCGTGTAGGCGGCGTTGCTTTTCGGGGCTAGAGCTAAATAAATAACCGTCTGGCAAATGATTAGATCCCCTTCAGGAGGGCCGATCTTATGGAAGCTGTCCCATGCGGCATTACACTGCAAAAGCGCATTAGGATCAGCCAGACCGATATCCTCTACGGCCATGCGGATCATTCTTCTAAGTATAAAAAAAGGATCTTCACCGGCAATGAGCATGCGGCAAAGCCAGTAAACGGAAGCGTCGGGATCGGATCCCCGTATTGATTTATGAAGAGCGGATATCAAATTATAATGATTATCGTCATGTTTATCGAAAAGCGGTGGTTTTTTCTGTAAAAGATTAGCTAGTTTCTTTTCATCAAGTGTTGTCTGTATGTTTTGGGGATCGATATTTTCTATGAGATTAATTAAATGACGGGCGTCGCCTTGTGCCAATTCAATTAAAAGCTGTTTGGCGTTGTCAGTTATTTTTAAGGGGGTAAATTTCTGCTCATAAAAAGAAATGATTTTTTCTAAGTATTCAGAGCTCAATGGGTTTAGTGTTAATACTCGTAACCTGGACAGAAGAGCGTTATTCAACGCAAAAGAGGGGTTTTCCGTTGTAGCGCCTATTAATATGATTGTGCCGTCTTCCATAAAAGGAAGAAAGGCATCCTGCTGGGCTTTGTTAAAACGATGGATCTCATCAACAAATAAAATCAGCTGTTTTTGGAAAAGGGGATGGTCTTTTTTTTGGGAAATGAGCTTTTTAATATCGCTAATAGAGCTGAAAACCGCACTTAACTGTATTAGTTCTCCTTCAAAAGAACTGGCGTAAAGTCTTGCGATAGAAGTTTTTCCGCAGCCGGGCGGCCCGTATAATAGAATGGATAAGGGTTTATGGCTGGCAATTACTTTAGTTAAAAAGCCATCGATACCTGTTAAATGGTTTTGACCGACGATTTCAGTTAATAACTGAGGACGAAGTTTTTCTGCTAATGGAATATTCATAATTGTTTTTCATTTTGGAATTCTTTTTTATTCTGGTCAAGAATATATAGAATAATGGAAGTAACTCACTTAATCTTAAAAAGAAAAGGAGAATTATTTTTTCTTGTCGCTAATCAGCGTAATAAAAAATACTTGAATAGAAAATAGGGTTTTTGAGAAACACTAATATGTAAGTATAACTTATTTTGAGGTGTTTTAATTATGAAAAAATTAGATATTATTGCAATAATCCTTTTGATTATTGGCGGTATTAACTGGGGTCTATGGGGAATCGTAGATGTTAACGTTGTTGACTATATCTTTCCTGTTGAGTGGATCCGTAACGTTATTTATTTCTTTATTGGTGTTAGCGGTATTTATGTCGCTTTGGTTTGGAAAAGTCTTTTTGCAAGAATGAAAAAGTCAAAATAAATTCAATATCAATAACTTAGAGCTCTTTTCTTTTATCTGGAAAGAGCTCTATTTCTTTATTATCTTTAATTATCTAGTTTAAAATTAAAAAAAATACTTGCATAAAAAATACTTTTGTTTTGTAATTAATATTGAAAGCTATTGCAATTAAGTGAGGGGCAATTATGAGAAAAATAGAAAAATTGATACTGGGAATTTTAGCTATTGCCGGTATTAACTGGGGATTATGGGCAATTTTTGATCTTAATCTAGTTGAATACTTCTTCAATAAAGATTGGATTAAAGGATTAGTCTATTTTATTTTCGGTGTTTGCGGCGTATATTATGTATTTACTTGGAAAAACTGGTTAGGCAAAAGAAAATAACTTTTTCTTTCTAGGTAAGTAAATTCTCTTTAAAGGGCTTTTTTAAGCCCTTTTTTTTTATTTATAAATACATTCGTTTTTGGCGTTTTATTTTTATAAAGAACTGTAGATTTTTGTGATTATTCAAATGTGCTTTTTTATTAATTGATGTGTTGATTAACGTAATTTTATATTTTTATTACATTAAAATAAAAAAAATTATAATTATTTTTTATCTAAGCGCTTTTTATGAAAAACCGCTCAGAAATGATTATGAGCCACATTTTATTTTTCAATGACTTGCGTTTTAATTACGAAAATAAAAAAATCTCTATTTTTTTTTAAAAAAATGTTGTATATTAAAGTTATATGGAATAAATGGAGATTAAGGAAGTTATTCCAATTGTATTAACATAGCACATATTAACAAGGAGGAAGACTATGTTAAAGAGAAAAAAAAGAAAGGCTACAAAAAGAAAAGTAGCTAAAAAACCTGCTAAAAGAAAAGCAGCTAAAAAACCTGCTAAAAGAAAAGCAAGAAAAACAGCTAAAAGAAAAACAGCTAAAAAAACAACTGTAAGAAAAACACGCAGAAAAAGCAGAAAAGTTAAAGCTAAAAAATAAGCTTATTTTTTAACTTCTAAGGTTTTTGAAAGAACAGGCCATAACAGGCCTGTTCTTTTTTTTTATTCTATGTCTGAGATATGGACGATCTTGATAAAATGGATAAATATAGAAAAAGCAGAAAGAGCGCCTAAAACTCCCGGCATAAAGGCAGTTGTCTGATAAAACCGGTAGCCAAATAAAAAGAACAGGACAATGGAAAGCAAAAGTGCGGCATAATGAGGCCACATTTGATTCTTAATCATTAATATTGAGCTAATTATCAATAAAACAGAAGCAATGATCTCGGGGGTGTAAAAAGCATCGTGGTCCGTATATTGGACGCCCATGATCCCATGGACAAATACGATAATCCCATAAACTAAAGTGGCAAAAGCGTAAGTTCTCATAAAATTCTCTCGGGTTATAGTAAGTTGTTTTTTTTATACAAATTAAGCCTATTAATAGATATACTTTCCTTTTTAAAAAAATAACTTTTTTATTATGAAAACACGAGTATTAACTGCTTTGGACATTTGCGAATCTCACTGGAAGGCCATCGCCTCATCCCTGCAAAAGGGAGAGGCTATTGGATTTCCTACCGATACCGTTTACGGGCTTGGCGTAGATATAGAAAATTCTGATGCGCACCGGCATTTATATCGATTAAAGCAAAGGCCGCAAAATAAAGCGTTCATTGTGCATATGGGCAAAATAGAACATGTCCATTTGTTTGCTCAAGACATCCCTCAAGATTTTTATCTTTTAGCAAAGCATTTTTTTCCGGGAGGTCTAACTCTTGTTTTACCTAAAAAAAAGAACGTTCTCCCAACTATTTCCGATATGGATACGATTGCCTGCAGAATGCCTGATCACCCTCTTTTTTTAGCTTTGATAGAATATTTGCAAAAACCGATCGTTGGGACTTCCGCTAATCTTTCCGGAGAAAAAAACCCTCTATGCGCAAAGGATGTTCTTCAGTCCTTTAATGAAAAAATCCCTTATATTCTTGACGGGGGAAGCTGTCCTCTGCAGGTGCCTTCTACTGTTTTAAGTTTGGTTGAAGGGGAGCCTTTAGTTTATCGGGAAGGAGCGGTTTCTATAGAAAAAATCGAAGCTGTTCTAAATAAAAAAGTTAAAATATTTTGTTGCATCTAGGAAATATACCTTTTATATTACTGTTGTAGGCGGGTTGGCATATGAAGAAGATAGATCCTAGTTTTGATATTTTTTATCAGCACATGCAACAGTTAGACAAATTGTTTTTACCTAAAAATGTTGCAATTATCGGTGCTTCGGAAAAAGAAAACAGCATTGGAAGAATCATTGTTGAAAACATGAAAGAGGGGGGATTTAGAGGAAAAATATATCCGATTAATCCCAAATACAAAACTCTTTTAGAATTAAAGGCATATCCTTCTATTGAAGATATCGAGGAACATATTGATCTGGCGGTGATTGTAACGCCGGCGCCGACGGTCCCTAGCCTTGTTTTGGCCTGTAAAGAGAAAAATGTGTCCTCTATTATCATTATATCGGCAGGTTTTAAAGAAGTTGGAAAAGAAGGGGCTGCTCTTGAAAAAGAGATATTATCGATAATTAAAGACACAAATATTCGAATCATCGGACCGAACTGCTTGGGGGTAATGACGCCTCATATTGGATTAAATGCGACTTTTGCTGCCGGTATGGCCTTAGATGGAAATGTCGCGTTTATCAGTCAGTCCGGTGCCCTGGGAACAGCGGTATTGGATTGGAGCTTAAAAGAAAAAATCGGATTTAGCGGATTTGTATCTATCGGTTCTATGATCGATGTTGATTGGGGAGATTTAATCTATTATTTTGGTAATGATCCCAATACAAAAAGTATTCTTATTTATATGGAAAGTATTGGTAAGACACGTTCTTTTTTATCTGCTGCCAGACGGGTAGCTTTAACGAAACCGATTATTATCATTAAAGCCGGCATAACAGCAGAATCAGCGCAGGCAGCTGCTTCGCATACCGGTGCATTATCAGGCAGCAATGATGTTTTAGACGCTGCTTTAAAGCGGATTGGCGTCATGCGGGTAGACAGTATTTCCGAATTGTTTAATTTAGCAGAAATTGTTTCCAAGCAGCCCTTGCCTAAAGGACCTCATCTCGCCATTATTACCAACGCCGGAGGACCGGGGGTTATCGCCACCGATGCTTTAATCACAAGCGGAGGAAAGCTTAGCAAAATCGAAAAGAAGACCTATGATAAATTAAATGAGTTCTTGCCGAAAGCATGGAGCCATAATAATCCCATCGATGTTCTAGGCGACGCTACGCCTGAGCGCTATGCCTCGTCGCTGCAGACAGTTTTCTCTGATCCGCAGGTCGATGGTGTGTTATTGATACTAACTCCTCAGCATATGACCAATCCTACGCTTACTGCAGAAAAGCTCTGCAAGGAGATCCCTTCAGATAGTAAGCCGATATTAGCCAGCTGGATGGGGGCAAAAGCGGTGGAAGACGGAAAGAAGATATTTATAGAATATAAC
>CAZULH010000024.1:0-3811 GCA_964621105.1 uncultured bacterium | reverse complement strand
ACATTCCTAACTTTGAATTTCCTGATATGGCCTGTAAGGCCTTTTCCTATATGTTCCACTATAAGAAAAACCTAGAGCATCTCTATGAAATTCCTTCTTTTGAAGAAGCAACTTCTGATCTGGAAAATATTTCGCAGCGAAAAAAAACAATTTCGGAGATCTTGCAAAAAGTAAAAAAAGAAAAAAGAACCCTTCTTAATGAAGAAGAATCAAAAAGGGTTCTGCAGGCTTACGATATTCCCGTTAGCCAGACCCTGATTGCAAAAACAAAGGAAGAGGCTGTAAAAGCTGCAAATAAAATCGGCTTTCCTGTTGTTGTAAAGCTTTTATCCGATACCATTACCCATAAAAGCGATATGGGCGGAGTAAAACTGAATATTAAAAATGAAGAAGGAGTAGAAAGGTCCTTTGATGAAATTTATTCGTCTGTTGGAAAGCGTGCAGGCAAAGAACATTTTCAGGGAGTTACCGTTCAGCCGATGATTAAAATGACAGGGTACGAGCTAATCTTAGGCAGTTCAATCGATCCGCAATTTGGTCCTGTTCTTTTATTTGGAACAGGAGGAGAGCTTGTCGAAGTATATAAAGATCGTTCTTTAGGACTTCCTCCTCTGACGACGACTTTAGCTCAAATGATGATAGAGGAGACGAAAATCTACAAGGCCCTGCAGGGATTTAGAGGAAAGGAAAAAGTTGATATCGATAAATTAAAAAAGCTGCTTGTGCGATTTAGTACGTTAATAGCTGAATTTCCTGAAATCAAAGAATGCGACATTAATCCTTTGCTGATAGATAAAGATCTGTTAATGGCCGTCGATGCCCGTGTAATTTTATATGAGGAAAAAGAAGAAATAGCCGATTTGGCTATTCGTCCATATCCCAGCAAGTATATTCATTCCATCAGTCTTTTCGATAATACAAAGATATCTCTTAGGCCGATTCGTCCGGATGATGCCCCTCTGATGGAGTCCTTTTTTTCCGAATTATCGGAAAAAATCATCAAAAGTTATCTATCTGTGACCGGAAGAGAAATTTCTACAGATCAGATTAACCGCATGTGTTTTATCGATTATGACCAGGAAATTACTTTTGTCGCAGAAAGACAAAAAAATAAAACAGAAAGAGAGATTTTAGGTATTTTGCGCCTGACCCGTATTTACAAAAGAAAAATGGCTGTCTTTTCTATTTTTATTGCAGAGGAGTGGCAGAAAAGGGGTATTGGTTCAAAACTTATTGAGCTAATGATCGATATAGCTAAACATGAACAGATCGATGTTATTCGCGCAAGAATGCTAAAAGAAAATGTAGTCATGCAGAAAATTTTGCAGAAAATGGGCTTCGATGTACAGGCAAATGAAAAAGATCCTTCCTATATAATTGCTTATTATGATGTAGGAGAAAAAAAATGATAAGGGTCATGACGTATAATGTTCATGGCACCGAAGACCATCTGCCTGGTCCGCAGAGTGAATGGGAAAATAGAAAAGGCCCTATTTCTGAGCTGATTATCCAAAAAGATATTCATCTTTTCGGCATTCAGGAGCCTTATTTTGGTCAAGTTAGTCAATTAAGCGAGCTTTTATCGGATTATCAATGGTATGGGATTGGACTTGATGATGGTAAAAAAGAGGGGCAGATCAATGCTGTTTTTTATAAAAAAAGTCAGTTTGAGCTAAAAGACAAGGGAACTGTTTTTTTGTCAGAGAACCCTCAGATGCCGGGAAAAGGATGGGGAGCTCGTTTTCCAAGAGGTCTGACATGGGTCTGTCTGAGCGAAAAAAATACGCAGACTGATCTTTTTTTCTTTAATACACATTTTGATTATCATTCGCGCGCAGCAAGAGATGAAAGCGCTAAGCTGGTCAGACATACTATCGAAAAACTTGCAATGGATATACCTGTCATTTTAGTTGGTGATTTTAATATTTTCTCCTCTTTGGGAGGCGATGAAACCTATAAGCTTTTAACGCAAAAAAATGAAAAGACCGTATTGTTTAATGCGCAGAATATTTCTATGAGCCCACATAAGGGACCAGTTGGAACATGGTCGGGCTTTAAAGAAGCTGGGAAACCGGGTATTAAGCCTGATTTTGTCTTTGTGAACAGATTTATCAGGGTATTAGCCCATCAGATTATAGCCAATACCCATAAAGGAGAGTTTCTTTCTGACCATCTGCCGGTTATTGCCGAATTAGAAATCCAAATTTAACGGGACATTGATTCTTCTAAAGATTTAATAATGTCCGAGTATACAGATTCTAAAGATTTTTCTCCGTTCACATTGACGACCTGATCATTGTAATACTGCAGGATAGGAGCGGTATCTTTGTGGTAGTGATCAAGACGGTTTTTAACGACTTCTTTTGTATCGTCTTTTCGATGGATAAGAGCTGTTTGGCATTTATCGCAAATACCTTCTTTTTTCGGAGGCTGATTTTTAATATGATAAGGGGCTCCGCAGTTAGGGCAGACCCATCGGCCGACAATACGGTCTACTAAACTATCGTCTTGTACCTGAATGTTAATCAGAATTTTTTTATATAAATCATCGATGCGTTTATCCAGGATCTTTGCTTGATTGACAGTTCGTGGAAATCCGTCTAAGATGCATCCTTTCTGGCAATCTTTTTGTCCCATTCTGTCAAAGAGCATATCGATAACAAGTTCATCTGGAACCAGATCACCTTTGTCCATATACGTTTTTACTTTTTTTCCAAGCTCGGTATCTCGTTTTAAATGATCTCGAAATAAATCGCCGGTAGCAATATGAGGAAGATTCATTTTTTGGCTGATACGTACAGCATGCGTTCCTTTTCCTGCTCCGGGAGGGCCTAAAAGGATGATAAGAGGTTTTTCATTGGCAAAGGCTGGCATAAATAACATTCCTATAAAAGTGGTGAAAATTAAAAATATCTTTTTCATAAAAATTAAAAGGGTTGTTTATTAAAAAGACAAGTATAGAAAAAATGGGAGTAAAAATCAAGGATGTATAAAAACTTAATTATGAAAAACTTAAGTCGAAAGTTTTTCCTGTTTTTACCGCATTGCCGATAGGGCACTCTTTCATAGCCTTTTCGCATAATTTACGAATTTTCTCTTGATCCTGAGGGTTTTTGACATTCAATTTGATATCAATTTCCGTAATTGTATAAAAAGGGGGAGAGGATTGTTTGTCTAAAGAGACACTTCCATGAGCCGAAATACTTTCAAAATGAACATTTTGCTTTTCAGCATATATTTTGATTAAGGTAATTATACAGTTGAGCATAGCTATGCCCAATAAGCTCTCGGGAGTATAACCTGTGCCAGGGCCCTGAAATTCAGGAGGAACAGACGATTTAATCGGCTCAAGATTAGGGGCTTGAGAGCTCCATTCTTTATTTGTTCCTTCCTCCGCATAGGAAGAAACTTCAAATCGCAACGGAAATTCTGTCATGTCCAAACCTATTGTAGCTTTACTTTTTTCATAACATATAAGAACTTTTCGTTCCTAGTTATTTTAAGCTTCGCTAGGGGTGGGGATGGGTTTAGGGTATGGAGCGAGCCAGTTTAGAACAGTGTCTCCTCCTCCGCTTATGCTATTCCATATTTGTTCATTGAAAAAAGTTATTATTAAGATGCTTCTTGGAAATGTAGACATAGAAATAACGATAATATCGGCTAAGGCATACATTAAATGACGGGTGATGTCATTGAGATATTCTTTGTTGTTTTTTTTCCAAAATTTTTTATTGATGCTTAGTGTTGCTATGAGATAAGGGAGCATTTTAATGACGGCAGCAAAAGAATTATAAACGACCATTGCTTCAGA
>CAZULH010000023.1:7740-12322 GCA_964621105.1 uncultured bacterium | reverse complement strand
ATCTCTAAAATTTTATCGGAAGTAGTGCCCTCATCGAGCGTTTCATTCATCTGCTTGATTTTTTCTTTTTTATGCAGAAGGACCTGATCTCTTTCTTTTTCTTTTTCTTTAAGAATTTTTTCTTCTTTTTCTAAAATGGCTTTACATTCTTCAAGATGTTTTAGGGCTTTATCGAACCTTTTCTTCTTGATGGTGACGAGCTGTTCTAATGGATAGTTGAAAGCATCCATAGCTTACTTCTTAAATAGATTAAGTAATTGGTTGAGAGTCTCTTCAAAAGTTGATTTTTCATCGATCTTTTGCTTGAGGAAAGTGTTGACCTTTTCTACATAGTGGATAGCAAAGTCTGCATCTTTGTCCGATCCGGGCTTATATTCGCCAATACGTATCAAAAGTTCATTTTTCTTGTAGTTGGCAAGGACTTCTCGCAAAACAGTGATCTGGTGGAGATGCTCTTTGGAAACAATATGCGGAAGAATCCGGCTGATAGATGTTAAAACATCAATGGCAGGATAATGCGATTTGTGCGCCAGCTCATTAGATAAGACGATGTGGCCGTCAAGGATAGAGCGTACTTCATCGGCAATAGGCTCGTTCATATCATCGCCGGCAACTAATATAGTGTAAAAGGCGGTGATCGACCCTAATGAGGAATTACCCGATCGTTCCAATAATTTGGGCAGAGTAGCAAAAACAGAGGGGGTATAGCCGGCACGGGCAGGAGGCTCTCCTGCAGCAAGGCCTATTTCGCGGATAGCTCGTGCAAACCGTGTCACAGAGTCCATCATTAAAATAACCGACTTGCCCTTATCGCGGAAATATTCGGCAATAGCTGTGCCTACAAGGGCAGCATTAATACGCAGCTGTGCCGCCTGATCGGAAGTGGAGACAATAACAACTGAACGCTTAAGTCCTTCTTCTCCCAAATCATTTTTGATGAATTCGCGAACTTCTCTTCCCCGTTCGCCGATCAGGGTAATAACATTGACATCGGCAACGGCATTACGGGCGATCATGCCCAAAAGAGTAGACTTGCCAACGCCTGAGCCTGCAAAAATACCGACGCGCTGTCCCTGCCCGCAGGTAAGAACGCCGTCAATGGCCCTGACACCCACGGAGATGGGATCAGTAATAATTTTTCGCTGCAGGGGATCCGGCGGTTCGTTGATAACTGAATATTTATCTTCCAGCTCAAGAGGTCCCTTTTCATCAACGTCCAAAGGTTCGCCAAGACCGTTCAAGACCCGTCCAAGAAGATTTTCACCTACTTTTATATGCAGAGACATGTGCAGAGGAATAACTTCAGAAGAAGGGCCGATGCCGTGCATAGTGCCTAAAGGAGAGAGCAAAACCTCTTCTTTGGTAAAGCCGATCACTTCTGTTATCAATGGATCGCCTTCTCGTTTGACCAAACAGATCTCGCCCATTTTTACATAAGGGATAATAGCCTTGATCAGCATGCCGACGACTTCGGTAATGCGGCCATGGACGGTCGTCAATTCAATATCGTCAAGATGCGAAAAGATATTTTCCAGCGAATTTTCTTCCATGGCTGTTTAGCCTTTGTTTACATTTGTATGTTCAGCGTCTGCTTAATTGCTTCCAGTGTTTTACTTAATAACACAGAGGAATATTCCAGTGTCTGCTGCGCCTGCGCCAGTTTTACCTGAGCGCTTAATAACACAGAGGGCTGCATTTTTTGTCCGGAAGAAGCATAATCATTAAGCTGCGTTTTGACCTCTTCAATCTGGTTCTGGCTGTTTGAAACATAACCTAAAAATTTTGTGATAGGATCAGAACGCGCCGGCAGTTTTTTTAGGTCTGTCTGCTTGGCGCCGATAGTTTTAGCGGTCGAACGGATAGTTTTTTGCGCATCTCCAAGCTTATTTTTTAAAAGACGCGTCTGGCTGGACTTTAACTGCAGGTTCGGGTCCTGCAGAAGCGATTGGATGTTCTGCATTGTCGTTTGGGAAGTATTAATTTGCGAGAGCAGGGAATCTAAAGTCGGGGGAGACGTCAGCTGGGGGCGCTCGGTCATTTGCGCAGGCGAAGGAGCTGTTGTTTTTTGCGCTGCAGGCTCTTCTTCCATGAAAGAACGAAATTTTTTTTCATCAGGCTTAATGCGCGTTTCTTTATCAAATCCTTTTGTCGGTTCTACTTTCCCATAGCCGGAAACATCTTCAGGTCCGCCGGGTATTTCAGCCATGGTGTTTCCTTCGTTTTTTTGATTTTGGTCCTTTTTTATATGCTTCCATCGGCGTCTCTTCCGGTTTGATATGTTTTTCGACAAAATCAATCGTAGTTTTAGAAAGATTTTTTACTGTCGGTTCGCTGGACTTAGCAGTTTCTGATAAGATTTTTTCCCCTTTTTCAACAGTGCTTGGAAGAAAGCTGTGGCAAATGCCTAAAAGTGTTTTGGCCATCTCATTTTTTGGCTCCAACTTTAGAGCCTGTTCAAAGTCATGGATCGCTTCTTTTAATTCCAGCTTATGAAAATGTAAATAGCCCATGCCTACAACCGGCAGAATATTTTTGTTGTCCAAAAGCTTGGATGCCTTAAAAAGCTTTTGGGCAGAGTCATCATCCATCTGGTTGACAGCTATGAAGCCTGACTCCAGTAAGAGGATGAAATCATCTTTGTACTTTGAAAGTTGCATAATATAATCCTTTTTTTGGTTAACTTATTAGGTTCCCTTTTGGTTACGGATAGAGTTGTTGATCATGGAATTAATAGAAGAAATAATGTTGGAAACTGAATCACCAACCTGGGATAGCTGCGTAACAGTAAACTGCAGCATCAAAAACTGAACAGGACTGACGCCTGAGCTAAGGGTTAAGCTGTTCAATGCGCTCATTACTGATTTTTGCATGGCTGAATATTTTGCTAGCAAAGCTTTAAAATTGATTTTTCCGTTATCGATAATACTCATTTTTGCGCTCCTTATTTTTTTATTCTTGAGAGCACTTTTTTCAGGGCATTATATCCATGAAGCAAAGTGCCTAATTTATCTACATCTTCTTTTTTTTGCCCTTCGGTAATAGCCTGTTTGATCTCTTGAATGCGCTTGTCTATAAGTTCGAGTGTTTCTTTCGCTTTTTTAGGGCTTTTGATCAGGTCTTCTTCTAAATCAAATTTGAAGAGCTTTCTTGGCTTGTCTTTTAACCCTGGCATAATTAAATTCTCCTTAAATAACCTTGGCTTATAATCACCTGCTATAGTTTATTTTATATTTTAATCCTTCTTTTTCAAGAAGAATTGTGTTTTTTTCAATTTCTGTAATCATCATGCCATCAATTTCTTCTCCCACCGAGATGATTTGTCCGTTGGCTACAACACTGACATTTTTCCCGTCTTTTTCTACAAAACCGGTAATGGCATAGCGATTGCTTAAATCAATACGCCCCTGCTGAGGGCTGGAGGCGATGGCTAAATCCTTAACGGATCTTATGCCTGCAACTGCCTGTAAATCTTTGATCAGAGATTGATAGTCATTTTTTTTATTTCTATCATATGCGCCGGATAATATACAATCGCCATTGGTGATTTGAAAGGTAATTCCCGAAAAGCCATTGGTTAGGATCATGGTTCCTATCTGCAGGGTGAGGATGTTTTCTATAACAACTTTATTTTCCAGCCTGTCAAGATAGGGAAAGTTGACATTTAAATAATCGGAAAGATCTTCAGCATCTTGTTGCGTTTTCACATAACCGGACAACACAAACTGTCCCGCTTTCGGCGAATGCAGATTGACGCTTCTCCAATTATCATTGCTTTGCAGAACGTCATTAACGTTTTTCCATACATATTCATCGATGACAACTTTATTTTCGACCTTATCGATGTAGGGAAACTGTTTTAATCGGTATAAAAGCTCTTCCTGATCGACGGCAGTGAGCACATGTCCGACTAAAAAGACAGTCTCGCCGGCAGGATTGTACATGAATTCCACAGCTTCATATTCTTTGAGCTCTTTTTGGATCTCTTTCGTGTAATCTTTTTTTGTGATCTCAATAGGCTCGCTTTTGAAAAGAGAAATAAAACTAAAGATCATCACCAGCATAATTACGACAAACGATCCTGCCGCTATCAGGTATTTAAGAGGAATGACCTTTTTTTTCCATGTTCTCTCTTTTTCTTTTTCCGCACGAAAGGTAGCTTCAATAACAGGCGATGAGGAATAAACGGTTTGCGTCTGCGCTTCTTTGTCGATAACGGAAAAAACAGTTGTCCCAAATGAAACAAGATCCTGAGATGAAAGGGGGTAAGTGCCGCTGATAGGCTCGCCGTTGACCATAGTCTTGTTGGTCGAGCCAAGATCTTCTAGAATCATGCGGCCGTCCTCAAAGATCTGAATGCGTGCATGCTGGCGCGAAACGCTTAAGTCATGGAAGACAATGTCACAGGTGTTAGGGTCTTTGCCGATAATATAGGTCTGATCAGGCTCTAGGCCGAATTCAGCGCCTGCATTCGGACCGGAGATCACTTTTAACTGAAAACGCGTATCTCCCAGAATATGGATGGGGAACTCTTCTTCTTTTCCTTCAAATATATGTCCGTCAGCAAAATATCTACATTCAAATT
>CAZULH010000023.1:0-7730 GCA_964621105.1 uncultured bacterium | reverse complement strand
CTTTTCCTTCAAAGATGGTGTCATAAGGCGAAGGGCCTTCTTCTTTTTCTTCTTCTTTCGGCTGCCCTTCAAAAATGGTATCAAAGGGAGACTCTTCTTCTGTTTTCTCTTCTTTTTCTATTCGTTTTGCTTCCTGGCCGGGTTCTTTTTCCGAAAAGATAAAGGTTGTCCGGCCGATTTTTACACGATCGCCTTCTTGTAAGATCATCGGCTCGGAGATAGGCGAATTATTAACAAAGGCAGGATTGGTATGGCTCAAATCCTCGATAATAAAGCCTTCGTCTGTCAGATAGCATTTTACATGTTTGCGCGAAACCATCTGATCGGGAATAGAAAAATCCACTTTGGTCGGATCTCTTCCTATCAGCCATTCTTTTTTTCCTTCAAAGGGAAGCGATGTTCCGGCTAATGGGCCGTCTTCTGCTAAAAAATGCATCTTTTATCTATGTACTCTTTTTTGATTCTTGTATCAGTTTCCGGATTTCTTTTCTCCAAAAAATCACATAATTGACAAATTCCTCTAATTCCTCATGAAACTCCTTCTCATTGACTTCATATGGAACCGCTACGGACAAAAGAAGGAAATTTCCCTTAAAATCCATGCCGATAACGCCTTTGCCTGTTTTTTGATATAAGAGATTGGCGCTCATCAGCTCCATGTAAATTGCTTCCTTATTCTCTTTAGGACAGGGGCATAGATAACTTTGCGCATAAAAGCCCGTGTTGAGATTTTTTAGATAAAAACAAATCTGCGACGAAAAATCGATGCGATAATTTTTATTGCTGTCCTCTTTTGGCTGCGCCAAGCGATATTTTTTGCAAAATGTTTGAAGTAAAGATTGCAGTGTATTCATCAACTAACCGTTCGTTACTTCATTTTTAGCTTTTTTATCAAGATTCTGTAAATATATTTCGTGAGTTTTTAAGGCCGCGAAATCTCATTGGATGATGAAACCTAAGTAATTGTCTTTGTTAATGCAAATAGTCTAACTTCGAAAATGATAGCTAATTTTCATCAAATACGGTCATTGCGGTGACTGAATTTGGTTAAATTGGATCAGATCTATGGCCTTATTCGGCTTAAAAGATGCAAGGGGGTAACTCATAAGCATTTAAGGCAAGAGCCGATAATCTGTTTCAAGTCTTGTTAATTTCGCGTGTAATTTTTACGTAAATCTTTAATCTAAGCTGGTTTGTGCAAATCATTGATTGTTAGCGATGTATAAGTTACTGGGAAATTGGAATTAATGAATTCTTAATAATCGTCTGAATCTCTCAACAACTTATATTCCGTTAATATTTAGAGACTTGTGAAAGAAACTAAGAAAGCTATTATTGCAATTGCTTGATTTTAAATGACATATAACTTAATAACTTAACGATAATTTAATAAATTATTTGACAAATATATTGTTTATGTGCTATAATTAATACTAGCAAGAGATGTGTATACATAGTAATAGCTATTAAAAGAGGTTAAACATGGATAACAATTTTAGCGCAGACCTGATTAAGGCAAGGCAGATCCAAGCCTTTGATAATGGCCTTTTAGAGATCAATGATCCTAATAAAGTCGAAAAGAAAAAGGATGATGACAAAGGTCTTATGGCCTATGTCGTATTTATGATGGCCTATTTGGGATCACACTGTAAATCTGCAAAAATTATGACAGAGCTGGCCTGCCGGGAACGACTTGAACAGAATACGATCAACCAGATCTCGCAGTTAAAAGATCCTAGAGACCAGAAAAAGCTTTTAGAAAAGATGAAAGTGGCCTTTAAAAATATTGGTGGGATGCCACAGTGGCTAGATAAGAAAATCGGTGAGTTGAAACCATTTATTGATGCGATCAACAAAGCGGAAGCTGCACTGAAACAGATACAAGACCAAATCGATTATCCGGTATTCAACCCGTTTGAAGAAAGAAAAGAAGCAAAAGAAATGGGAGTAATTGCCGGTACGAAAGGGATGCCTTTGAATGTGAAAATTGCGGCTAGAATCGCCCAAGGCTGGCACAGTATTTGGGGAAGCACGGACCCTAAAAAGACAAAGAAAGTACAGCAGTTCTTTTTCCCAAGTGAATGGGCAAATAAAAAAAGTAAGCAGTCTTCTGATCATTTACAGGGTATAAAAAATGAAATGGATAAGAAGAAAGGTATTAATAAAGTGGACTGGGTCGGACATCCAGGCGCTTTAATCGATCTTATTAACATAGGCTGGTATAGCAAAACATGCGGCGGCGAGAACGTAACAAAAAGAGATGCAGCCAAAAGCACGTATAATATAGAGAAACAGAAACAGTCCGGCGATGCTGCCTCTTACCTGTCACAAGGTGTAGGTAATGCTGCTGAAGTGGAAAATGATCAGATACAGACTTCCCTGCAGGCAAAAGCAGGAATGTCGACAGAAGTTGCTAAATTAATTTCACAAATAATTATAAATTAATAAATATAAAAAAATATAGAGGGGGAGGAAACAATATGGCTCTTAAGGAACAACTACCAAAAACAATAGAGTTATTTGCAAAGAAAGATGAGATGGATGTTTCTTCTTTTGAAGAATCGATCCATGAATTTTCCAAATTCATCGGACAAATGAAAGAGTCTTTAACCTCAGGATCGGAAGAAGATTATAATAAATATCAGGAAACGATTGCTCAATTGCAGGATATTATTGATGCACGTTTATCCGAACATTGTGCGGAATTAGGCGTTCCGATGAAGGACTTATATTCTTTCTTAAATAATGAAGATAATTACGGTAATAAAGAAGAATATGCAATGGTCCAAAGTATTAAGAACATGTTTGAAACAGAGACCGGTGCTTCTATCGATGCGATCATTCAGGATCGAGCACAAAAGAAAACGAAAAAGTCCAAGACTTGGATCCGTTCGTAATAAAAAGTTATAAAAAATAATAAGAGATAATAGGAGAATAATATGAACCACATGGTTGATGTATTACAAAACCCAGATTTTAATGACAAGATGTATAACGATAAGTTGTTAGACGATCTGGAAAAATCATCCTATAATACTCCTTTTGGCAACAGGAAACCTAACTCTTTATATATGTTTATCATTTGGGTTTCTATGAAAGTGTTAAACCAGACTTCAGAACGCGTAAAAGACATTTCGAACGTTTTAAAACTGCTTAACGACATGAAAGCAAAAATGGACGACATTATCGCTTTCTTGAACAGCGTTGCTAACGGTAGCGATACCAACGATGATCAGATGAATCAGTTTGCTAAGGACTGGGAAGATATCTGCAAAGATAAAGACAAGATAGACAAGTTGGTCAACGGCAACAGTTATTTGAAAAAGAATTTCGGCAGCTCGCTAAAAAACATCGACGATATGTTAAAGACATTTGCCGGCGCTTTTTCTGGTGATCAGATCGGTTGGTGGGCACCTCACCATGGCGGTTCTGTTGACATTCACGATAAAAACGACCCGAACTTTGACCATACGCCTACATCGATCAAGGATTTGTTAGATTATATTACTCAATATACGAAAGATCATAATGGCGATGACAGCGGTCTGACAAAAGATCCAAAATTTTTAGAATTACAAAAAGATGCACAGATGGTCTTGCACCAATATGCTAACGGATTTAACCAGAGAGATAATAGCAACATCATTACAACAGCTATTACAACCTGTCAGGGTCCAGAAGGCGGTGTTGACACAATTATCAGAACAAACTCGTTACTAGCACAGGGACAGTTGACTGACTATAACCAGATTATGCAGTCTGCAGGTAATATTCAACAGACATTAGCTAACTCTGATAAAACAAAAATTAATAATATGAAAAGTCAGTAATAAAAAAATTATAATAATAAGTAAGGAGAAAAATTATGGAAAATCCAGCTGTAAGAAGAGGTTCCGGAGTGGATGACAAGAAGATTGTCACCCTTAGTGGATCGCTTCCTGGAAATCAGGATACTTCCGGCGGCAGTAACGGCATAGACCCTAACGCCTGCTATATTTCCTTATGCGCAGAGTTTTTAAGTACATTAGGCAAGTCCAGACTGATTAAGTCTGACGTGATGATCACTTTCCAAAGTATCATCAAACAGGTGCAGGCAAAGATGGACGAAGCGTTAAAAGAATTACAGACAATCGGCAATTCGATGAAAGATATTACCGATAAAATGGGCAAGTTGACACCCTTTGCTAAATTGATGATCAACATTGGGATCATGGTCGGAACAGCTGTATTATGCGCAGGTATTGGCGCTGTTGTTGGCGCAGCTATTAAAGGAGCTATGGCCGCACGTGCCGCTTATGTCGCTGCTGAAGCTGCCGAAGGCGCTTCAAAAGCAGTCACTATGGCAGAAAGCGCAGTTACAGCCGCAGCTGATGCTACTAAAGCTACAGAAGCTGCATCACAGGCTGCTAAAGCTGCTGATACTGCTCAAAAAGCAGCGGAATCTGCACAAAAAGCTGTTAAATTAACAAAAGACTTAGACATGAGTAAGACAGCCACTACAGCTGCCAAGGCCGCAGAAGATGCTTCTAAAGCCGCACAAAAAGCTGCTCAGGCTGCAAGGGACGCTGGTTCTAACGTGCCTACTGCTCATGTTAATTATGCAATAGATGCTACTGCAGATGCTTCTGAATCTGCAACCAAGATCTCTAAAGAGCTTGCAGATATTGTAAAAGATGTAAAACCTTATACATGGAGATCAGCTCTTCCATCAATGAAGCAAGTTATTGGGCTGACTTCAATGGTTGGTATGAGTGTAGGCCCTCAGGCTGCCAGTTATGTGATACCGGGTATGGGCGGAACAAAACAAGACTATAAGCTGCAGCAGTTACAGACTGACCAGACAGATCAGAACCAAAAGATTTCAAACCTGACAACTAAACAGGACTCGATCGCTAACGGCGGTCAGAGAACAGAAGCAACGGCCCTTGACCAGGATGCCAGCGCTTCCGACTCTTACATTGATATCTGCCTGAAAGCTCTTGCTTTCGAAAAAGACTATTACGTACACGCGGTATAAGGGGAGAGCATATGACAGTAGAACATGTAAGTAAAACCACCGCTAAGAAAAGCGATGAAGGCTATGTCTCTTTCAATGACATATTGCTTCAAAAGCTTTCTGTCGCCATGGGCATGATGGCCATGCTGCAGAGTACCTTTTCGTGCGTGATCAGCGCTCTTAGCAGTATCAACGGTAAGGTTACGGATATTGAAGACGCTCTTAGCAAACGATGGAAGTCTAGCCAGGACCTTTTAAACAAGGTTAATGTTGCGCAAGGCTTTTTTAATGGCGTATCAAATATGGGTATGTATTTCTCTCCGCTTGGAGCAGGCGGATTAGGCGCAATGAAATATGATTCGCCGGCCGCTAAAGCATTTATGGGGATGAAGCTGACTTTCCACGTTGTTCCGCAGGCAGTATCGGCTATAACTACTTTTATTACAGCAGGATTAAAGGCAAACAGTACGGACTGGAAATTTAATCTGGAATTAGCTTCATCGGTCAGTGAGATGAATACGCAGCAGAACAAAAAACTGGGTGATTCGCTTGAAAGAAGCCAGCAGACGATGGATTACTTCACAAGAGCAATCATGAAAGGTTACGAAGTAGAAAGCAGAGTCGTACATTAATAAAAAGTTACTAAATAATAAATTAGGAGGAAACTATGGTTTTCAGTAGAGGAGAAGGTTACGACCTAGCAGGCGGTTCGGGCGCAGCAGCAGCCAACGTCTTTAAGGCCATGGTCTTAACAGTCAACCAGGAATTAAAGTTACGCAGCTTTTTACCGAAGCTTGCCTTGATCAGTGCTAAATCAGCCCTAGCGGCTGCTTTTGCTAAAGCCGCTGCCGGATATGCAGAAACTTTAACCAGTTTAGTGCAGTCAGGCGCAACAACCTTTGGTGCTGTTAAACAGACAGGCAAATTAGACGATATGGCTAAATTGACAGCCAAGAAAAGCGATCTTCAGAAGACAATTGATGAAGGTACATCAAGTTTGAAAAACCATGAAAATGGTCTTGGCGGAGGACTAAATGCAGCTTTTGATCCCGTTATTGCTAAAGATGAGCTAAGCAAGAATGAATCCCTGATGAAAGATCTGGACGGTAAAATGAACGTCTATAGCAAAGAGTTCGATCATCTGCAAACCTATCATGCTATTGGACAGGGAGTAGGACAGTTATCATCTTCCTTAATTAAATCGACCGCAAACTTCCAGGAAGGATTGGCAGGAAGCGTTAAAGAATCGGCTGAAGGTACCTATAGAACTATGGAAGGTTCTGTTCAAAGTATGTCTACAACTACAGACGCCTTGCTCAGAGCTTACGAGAAAAACGCAAGCTGGACGGCAAGAGCATAAGCCTAATAAAAAAATTCCCCTCGCGAAAAAGGGCCTTGTCCGAAAGGATAGGGTCCTTTTTTATTTTCGCTCGATTTTGGGCTCTTTTTCGTTTACGACAGTATCTTTTTCAATGGTGATCTTTTTAACCGAAGGGTCCGAAGGAACTTCGAACATCAGGTCGATAAGAAGGTTTTCAACGATCATGCGTAGTGCGCGCGCACCGGTACCCGTCTCTTTAGCCTTATGGGCGATAGCATGAAGGGCTCCTTCTGTGAAGGTCAGCTCGACTCCTTCTTCCTTGAAAAGGTAGATATATTGATTGATAATCGCATCTTTAGGCTTGGTGAGAATATTGATCAGGTCCTCTTCCGATAGCTCATTACAGTTGGAAATGCTGTTAAAACGGCCGACAAATTCGGGGATAATCCCAAACTTAATCAGATCTTCGGGCTCGACATGGGAAAGCAAATAGCTGATCTCATGATGGTTAACACTTTCCTTATGGGAGGAGCGAAAGCCGATCGTACTTTTGCCCAAACGTTTAGCGATAATCTTGTCTAGATGAACAAAGGCCCCGCCTACAATAAAGAGGATATTTTCCGTGTTGACCTTGATATATTCCTGATGGGGATGCTTGCGGCCTCCTTTAGGAGGAACATTGGCAACGGTGCCTTCTACGATTTTTAAAAGCGCCTGCTGAACGCCTTCGCCCGAAACATCACGGGTAATGGATACATTCGATGTGGTTTTACGGATCTTGTCGATCTCATCAACATAAATAATGCCATGCTCGGCCTTTTCTACGTCATATTCGGCAGATTGTAAAAGCCGCAGGATAATGTTTTCCACATCCTCGCCGACATAACCGGCTTCTGTCAGGGTCGTTGCATCGCAGATAGCAAAGGGCACATCCAGAACATGGGCAAGCGTACGGGCAAGGAGGGTTTTCCCCGAGCCGGTAGGTCCGATAAGAAGGATATTGCTTTTTTCTATCTCAATCCCTTCCATATCCACCTTGGTGGCGATTCGCTTGTAGTGATTGTGAACCGCAACCGAGAGCACCTTTTTTGGGCGATTCTGTTCGATCACGTACTGATCAAGAATTTCCTTGATTTCCACAGGCTTCAATAGTCCGCCGGAATCGTTTTTCTCTTCTTCGGAATATTCCTCGGCAATGATTTCATTGCACAACTGGATGCACTCATCACAGATGTACACGGACGGTCCGGCAATAAGCTTTTTTACTTCGTCCTGACTTTTACCGCAAAAGGAACAGAGCAGATCGTCATTGGAAGAACTGTTTTTGGCCATAGTACCTCACTGTGTTACTCAAAACCCATACCAGGCGTGCAAGAACCGTCTTGCAACCAGCCCGAAAAGGGGTACGGATTA
>CAZULH010000022.1:0-12654 GCA_964621105.1 uncultured bacterium | reverse complement strand
GAAGACATGTTACAAATAGAGGAAGAGGTATGCAAACCATCCAGATAGACAAGTATTTAGTTGGCCCCAATCAGCCATTGGCCTTTATATGCGGGCCCTGTGTGATTGAAGGAGAAAAAGAGGCCCTTACCGCTGCGGAAATGATCAAAGAAAGTTTTAGCAATTTTCCTTTTCAGCTCATTTACAAGTCCAGTTATGACAAGGCTAACCGCTCCTCTATTCATTCCTACCGCGGCCCGGGAATAACAAAAGGGCTAAAGATCTTACAAAAGATTAAAGAAGAGCTCGATCTGCCGATACTTACGGATATTCATGCTCCCCATGAGGCAAAACAGGCAGCGGAGATATGCGATATTCTGCAGATACCTGCTTTTTTATGCAGGCAGACAGATCTTCTTGTTGCAGCGGGAGAAACCCAGAAGCCCATAAACATTAAAAAGGGACAGTTTGTCGCTCCTTTGGATATGCAGTATGCTGTAGGCAAGGTCTTATCGACGGGCAATAAGAACATTCTTCTTACCGATCGGGGCGTCTGTTTCGGCTATAATAATCTGGTCAGCGACATGAGGGCTATTCCCATCATGCAGTCCTTGGGCTTTCCCGTCTGTTTCGATGCCTCTCATTCTACCCAGATGCCGGGAGGCAGCGACCAATCAGGCGGACAGAGCCAGTATATCCCTGTGCTTGCCAAAGCAGCGGTGGCCTCCGGATGCAATGCCCTTTTTATAGAAGCTCATATAAATCCTTCGTTAGCGAAAAGCGATAAAAATGCTATGCTTAAGATAAGTGATCTTCCCAAACTGCTTGAAGAGCTGCAAAGACTCTATGACGCCGTCCATCCAAAGGCATTGGTATGATAAAAAAAGCGCAGAAAAAGGGATTGATGTTAGTCGTTATTCTCTTTGGAGTTTTGGTTTCTTATTTTTCTCTAAGCGCTTTATTTTATGAAAAACAAAAATCTCACCCCTACCGCAAATATCATGATATCCGTCCACAGAGACATAAGGTGCAAAAAGATATTTTCTTGTCCGGTCAGACCAAGCGTCCGCACATTTCCATTACAAGCGATCTATCCGATTTAATATTTATTCAGAGAAACAAGCGAATCGACTGTATGGAAAAACTGGAAAATATTTCCTGCTGGCAGATGGATGAGCAGATGCAGCATTTCACGGCAAAAAAGGGAGTGTATTATTTTCTTCTGCACCAATTTCTAGCAGAAGATCTAAATATTGATTTTTTTCATTCGCCAAAGGAGAGTTCTTCTTTTTTACACGGCATCGCTAAAAAAGCTTCGTTTTCTTTAGATCGCTCAGCTCTATCTTTTGATGCGGAAGATTTTCAGGCAAATATGGAAGTAAAAAAGGATTAGCATGAAAAGAATTTTAGCGCTCTTTCTTTCTTTTCTACTTATTTCCTTTCAGTACGCTCCCACGCAAATGAAGGCCAAACATGCCAAATATCAGACCGACTGTTTAGTTTTAGAAGAAGCTGCCGAAATTATCTTTCCTTTCGGAAAAATATGCGCCGATCGGCTGGAAATAGTAAAAAAAGAGCATCAGATCGATCGCGTCGACTGCTATGAGCATATAGAGATGCATATTATCGACCATGACCCTATTGTATGCGACGAGGCACATATTGATCTTGGCAACAAGAAAGTAGAGCTTATATGTCAAAATACGCCTATTGTTTTTTCCGACACTTTTTTTTCCAGCTCCAAACCTCTTTCCTATACTCTTTCTTCAAAAAAGATACGTTGTGATTTAACGGACAATTTTTCCTTAAAGCTTTTAGATTTTCAAAACATTGAATTTATCGATAATGTCTGTTTAGTAATGGAAGGAAAAATGCAGATCCATGCCGATCGCGCACATTATCAGAAAAAAACGGCCGCGCAGGAAGACTTAGGCAGCATTGTCTTATTTTCTGATGATGACAATGCATGCATCTTTACTTTTGACAACAATAAGATCGAAGCAAAAAAAGCACGTATTGATTTTCAAAAGGAAGAATGTTTTTTAGAAAAGCCAACAGGTACAATTGCCAATATTGTGTCTGATCAAAACAAAACCCTGCAGTTTTCCTCTGACAAGCTTTTCTGGTATCATTTCGACAATCATCTGATCATCAAAGAAAATGTCAATATCAGCATCTCCTCTCTTTTAGAGATGATCTCCGATGAAATTGAAGTTTTGCAAAATCATGATCATCATTTGCAGAAAATACGCACCCGCGGCAGCACAAAAATCTTTTTTATCGATAAATGCAATCATGTTAAGGGAACGCTTACTTCTTTTAACCCTATTGAGCTTGACCATGAAGATCGGATGATCCGCTCTTTTTGTGTTTTTCAAAATAAAGGATTTCAGCCGATTATCTATGAAGATGAAAAAAATACTCTTTCAGGCAATAAAGCGCAGATAAAATATGATTCCAAAACCTACAAGCCCCTGCAGATAGCCTTGGATGAAACGGTACAGTTTATCATAAAAAATTCCAATCAGTCCTTAGGCTATGGAGTCGCTGACAAAATTCTGTTTTCTCCCGAGGACAAACATTTGACCCTCTCTGCATTAAAAGATAAAAAAGTCTTGTTCTGGCAGGATGACCGCAGCCTTTCCTTAAGTGCCGATGAGATTACTATCTCCAAAGACCCTCTTACCCAAAAAGAAGAGGTGCAGGGAAAAGGCAGCGTCCGTTTTTCCTTTAATCTTGAGGAAGAAACTTTTTTTCAAAACATATTTTCACAATATTTAGGTAAATGATGACAGCAAAAACCCTTCTTTGTGTTGAAAATCTATATAAAAGCTATTCGGAAATACCCATCCTTAACAATCTCTCCTTTTCTATTTATTCCAAAGAGATCGTCGGCCTTTTAGGGCCTAACGGCGCGGGAAAGACCACAGCTTTTTATTCTATTATCGGTCTTTTACAGCCAGAAAGGGGCCGCATCTTTTTAAACGGGAAGGATATCTCTTCTGCCCCTATTCATGAGAGGGCCAATCGCGGCATCGGCTATCTTGCGCAGGAACCTTCGGTCTTTCGCCATCTGTCGGTGGAAGACAATATTCTCTGTATTTTAGAAACTTTAGAAGAGGATAAAAGCAAACAAAAAGAACGCTTAGAAGACCTTCTTGCCGAGCTGAACCTAACTGCCCTTCGCAAGAAAAAAGCCTCTACTTTATCCGGCGGTGAAAGAAGAAGACTGGAAATTACCCGCTGTCTGATTCGAAAACCTTCCATTTTATTATTAGACGAGCCTTTTGCCAATATCGATCCCTTGGCTATTCAGGAAGTAAAAAAACTGATCCGTATGCTGAAGAAAAAAGATATCAGCATATTGATTACCGACCATAATGCACGAGAAATTTTCTCCGTCGTCGACCGCAGTTATATTATTCAAAATGGCGAACTGATGATTGAAGGAACTCCGAAAGAGCTTACGCAAAATGCGGATGCGAGAAAATATTATTTAGGCGACGATTTTATTTTGTAACTTCAAGCAGGGCCTTTAGCACCTGTTTTTCATCGATGCAATAAAGACAGTCACTGACCTTGCTGCCGCCGCATCCATCTAAAGAGCACGGCCTGCAGGTATGATTAGAAGCGAGCACACGTGCGCGCGCATGCTGCCATGGCCCCCATATTTTTTCAGAGGTGGGCCCAAAAAGAACGACTACCGGCGTCTGAAAACAGCTGGCCATATGCAGCGGCAATGAATCCACAGTAATAAGCGCCTGTGCTTTTTTAATCAGATAGGCAAGTTCTTTTAGGGTCATTTTCCCTGCAAAATTATGTACCTGCGGATAATTCTTGATAATTTTTTCAATCATTTTCATCTCTAAGGGGTCAGAAGAGGCGCTCATGATGATAGAGACCTTCTTTTGCAAGAGTTCTTTGATCAATTGATCAAAGTAAGGCCAGCATTTAAATTTCCATCTGGCGGCCGGATGCAAGACGATATATGCAGAAATATTTTCTTTTTGTAATTTCTCATCGATTTTTTCCTGAACATCTTTCGGTATGTCCATATACAGCCTTTTCTCTTTAGGAAAAATACCGATCCTCCGCAATACATCGAGATTTTTCTCAACTGTATGCCTAGGGGCACCCGTATGTCTGACAAGATGAGTATAAATCTTTTGCTTGCCTACAAATCCCTTATTATGTGGATCGGGCCCTATGGCATATTTTGCTTTTGAGAACTTACAGACCAAAGCTCCCCTATCGCCTTCGGTAAGATTGATGACCATATCGTATTTTTGTTTGGTAAAATTACGTAAAACCCTCCACTCGGATAAAATACGTTTAAGAAAAAATTGTTTTTTTAATTTCCGATCGTTAACAAACACCCTGCTTATGGCAGGATGGCCTTCTACGATCTCTTTTGCCTGATCATAAACATAAACATCGATTTGGGCCTTTGGCAGGGCCTTTTGGAGCTCAGAGAAAAAGGCAGAAGTTAAAAGCACATCGCCAAGATGGCGTAATTTAACAACCAAAATTTTATTTACACCCGTTAAATCCGGATAATCGCCATAGCTCATTTTATCTTCTATTTTATCTTGTTTTCATCTACTATAGGAGCTTTAAAAAAAATAAAAAAGGACAAAAAAAAATGAAAGAACAGACCCTATCTATTATCAAACCCGATGCAACTGAAAAAAATCATATTGGCGCTATTATCTCCTATTTGGAAAAAGCGAGTTTACGCGTCGTCGCAGCCAAAATGCTTCATCTCACCAAAGAAGAAGCAGGCAAGTTTTATGAGATCCATAAAGGCAAGCCTTTTTATGATGAACTTTGTGAATTTATGTCTTCCGGACGTATTGTCGCTATGGTACTGGAAGGAAAGAATGCCGTTGAGCAAAACCGCAAGGTCATGGGCAATACCGACCCCAAAAAAGCAGATGCCGGCACTATCCGTAAAGATTTTGCAGAAGAGATCGGAAGAAATGCCGTTCACGGTTCGGACTCGAAAGAAAATGCCGTTAAGGAGATCTCTTTCTTCTTTTCTTCAGCCGAAATCTGCTTATAAGGAAGAAGGGCTGCTAGCAAGCACTCTTGCAAATTCAATCACATTGGTACTTCTTGTTCTTAAAAGACGATTTTCATCATGTGCAGCAAGCCGAAGTCTTCTTTCTGTTTCATTTGCGTTTTTCAATTCAGCGTTTTCTGCTGTCAATTTTCTATTAAGAAATTCCAAATTGACAATTCGACCGTGCAAAGGAAGTTTATCTGCAAAATGTGTTGATTCCGTATTAGCAAGTTGCTTTTGAAGAGCCTCAATAGTTCTTTGCTGACGGTCATATTCCAGATCCGACCTTATTTTTTCTTCACAAGCACCTGCTGCTTTTCCAAAGTCATGTATTTTTCTTAAGATAAAACAAGGAAGGCCTACAACCGTGAATAGCATACAGCCGATATTTAATAATATCCCCACTGCGCATGCATAAACTCTTCGAATCACCTTAAATAAGAAAAAACGAGGGTCGCCTGCAGCCTCAGAGACCAACCAGTCTCTTGGCTCCTGCAGCTCTCTAGGAAAAGGAATACATAATGGGATACGTTCAGGATGACAAATAACTTTTAGCATAGATTTTTTTTTGAGCAAAGTTTTACCTTATCCAAACTTTTTTCTCAAAAAAATTTTTTTAAAAATCACTAATTTTATAAAAAAGCTTAGGCTTTTTTTGTTCTAGCATTTCTGTAAGCAGCTAATTTAGCTTGTAGAGCTTTTCTGTTAGCGTCCCTATTTGCGGCGGCTGCTGCTTGTCTTTCTTTTCTAGCAGCTGCTTTTTCTTTCTGCCGAGCTTCTCTTTCTCTTCTTTTTGTTACTGCTTCGTCTGCTATTTTTGAGGCTTTTCTTCTTTCTTCACTTTTAACTGCAACTGTTTTTTTTTCTACTTTTTCTGCAGCTTTTTGTAATCCATAATTAGTTGCATTTACAACTACCGGCAACGCCATAGCTGTAGAGCCTAAAACAACAAGGGTTTTAGCCGTTGCTAAGTTAATACTACCGATTACAGGCACATATCCTTTTAATAGAGCAAAAGCACCTGCTGCTACTGCAGTTGCGCCCACCGTCATGACTGTTGTGGAAATAGCTTTTTGCGTAGGAGTTGTTCCTAAAATTGGGGAAATTCTCATAAATCACCTATATTGTTATATTTTTTAAAGTATATCACAATAATTATACTGTTTTTTTAAGATAAAAGTTAATTGATTAATTATTAAAATAATTACTTGTGTCTATAATTGAATATAACCGGCCCGTCATTGATAAGACTCACCTGCATATGAACATCAAATTTGCCTACCGTTGGATTGTAAGTTACTTAGAATCAATTACAAATGTTACCGGCCCGTCATTGATAAGACTCACCTGCATATGCACGCCAAATTCGCCTATTTGAACACTATCAAGTAAAATTTTTACTTCGCTGACGAAAAGGTTAAAAAAATCTTTTGCCTTTCGAGGCTCTAGAGCATCGGTAAAAGAAGGCCTTTTGCCATGGAGGCAGTCGGCATAAAGGGTAAACTGAGGTACTAGAAGGGCTTCTCCCTGTATATCGAGAAGAGAGAGGTTCATCTTGCCCTGAGAGTCTGAAAACATCCGCAGATTCACCAACTTCTGCGCAAGCCATTTGGCCTGCTTTGGAGTATCGTTTTGATGACAGCCAAAAAGAACCAAAACTCCTTTTTGGATCTTTCCGATTGTCTGCTTATTTACCTGTACCTGCGCCTGCAGGACTCTTTGTAATACGATCCGCATAATCTTTCTTTAAAAACCGCATGGTTATTTTATTTAGTTCTTCTAAGAGTTCTTGAGGAAGCTTTTGATCAAAGAGCATGAAATATTTTCTGATCGCTTCGATTTCCTTGAGCCATTTTTCCGTAGAAACAGCAAAGAGGGCCTCTAGATGTTCTTCCGATAAAGACAGGTTGGAACGATCTAAGTCTTCCAGCTGAGGAAGATATCCGATCGGTGTCGGAGTAACCGTATGCTGCTGGTCGCATCTTTCAAACATCCATTTTAATATACGGATATTTTCCGAAAATCCCGGCCAGATAAATTTTCCATTTTCATCTTTTTGAAACCAGTTCACAAAAAAGAACTTTGGATGATTTTCATTTTTCATCTGTCTGCCCATATACAGCCAATGAGAAAAATAATCGCCCATATGATAGCCGCAGAAAGGAAGCATGGCAAAAGGATCATGACGAAGCTTTCCGACTGTTCCTTCTGCTGCCGCTGTCATCTGCGAAGATACGCTTGCACCGAAAAACACTCCCTGCTGCCAGGAATAGGCCTCACGGACTAATGGAACGGTATCCTCTCTTCTGCCGCCGAAAATAATAGCGGAAATTTCTACGCCATTTGGATCATCATATTCTTGCGCTTTAACAGGACATTCTTCGATAGAAGCAGTAAAACGGGCATTAGGATGGGAAGCGTTTTCAGAAAAAGGTTTTTTCAGTGTTTTATCTTTCCAGGAAATGACTTCTTCCGGAGATTCTTTTGTCATCCCTTCCCACCAGACATCATTTTCCTGCGTCAGGGCGACATTGGTAAAGATGACATTTTTCTCCAGTGACTTCATCGCGTTGCAATTAGTTTCATAAGAGGTGCCGGGGGCGACGCCAAAAAATCCCGATTCGGGATTGATGGCATACAGTTTGCCGTTAGGAGCGATTTTCATCCATGCGATATCATCGCCGACACATTCGACCTTCCAGCCGGGAAGAGAAGAATTGAGCATCGCCAGATTAGTTTTTCCACAGGCAGAAGGAAAGGCCGCAGCAAAATATTTGCTTTTTCCTTCAGGACTGGTAATTTTAACAATCAGCATATGTTCTGCCAGCCAGCTCTCTTCCTTTGCCATTGTCGAAGCAATGCGAAGGGCCAGACATTTTTTTCCTAAAAGCGCATTGCCGCCATAGCCGCTGCCATATGACCAAATGCTTCTCTCTTTTGGGAAATGGACGATACACCGCTGCGTGGAATTGCAGGGCCATAGAGAGTCCTGCTGTCCATCAGTTAAAGGAACGCCGACTGAATGCATGCAGGGAACAAACGTCTTTTTTTCTTCTAAAGAACGCAGCGCCTTTTCCCCCATGCGCGTCATAATTTTCATATTGCAGACAACATAGCCAGAATCAGTAATCTGCACGCCTATCATCGACTGAGGCGATCCTATCGGCCCCATGGAAAAAGGAATTACATACATTGTTCTTCCCTTCATGCAGCCGGAAAATAACGTGTGCAGTTCCTGTTTCATATCGTTTGGATCTTTCCAGTTATTGGTAGGCCCTGCATCTTCGGGTTTCTCACTGCAGATAAACGTTGCTTTTTCTACGCGGGCGACATCTTCCACATCGGATCGAAATAAATAACTGTTAGGTCTTTTTTCTTGAGAGAGCGCAATAGCTTTTTTCTCTTTAACCATTTCCTGCATAAGAGAAGAGAATTCTTCATCGCTTCCATCGCAAAGATGAACAGAATCAGGCGTGCAGAGAGAAATGTTTTCTTCTATCCATGAAATTAACAAAGAATGTGTAGTCCAAGAGGAAAGATCTCGATTAAAACGCATAACAAAAACCTATAGGTTAACTTAAAAATAAGTTAGCACTATACGTTCTTCTTTCTTTTAAATCTATCCAGATACTCCAATGCTTTTCCTGTGCCCATGCAAACGGCTAAAAGAGGATTTGGCGCCACGAAAACAGGAAGACCCGTTTCTTTAATCAGAGCTTTGTCCAAGCCTTTGATTAAAGCTCCGCCTCCGGCTAAAACCATTCCCCTTTCTACTAAATCTGCAGAAAGTTCAGGAGGGCATTTTTCCAAAGTGAGTTTAACGTTTTCAATGATCTGCTGGATCGGTTCGCCCAAAGCTTCACGTATTTCTACAGAATTGATACGTTTGGTAATAGGAAGTCCTGCTACCTGGTCGCGTCCGCGCACTTCCATTTCCAGTTCGTTATTGCCTAATGGATAAGCAGAACCGATAGTCATTTTAATTTCTTCAGCCGTACGCGGGCCGATCATGAGGTTATAAGTTCTTCTCATGTAGTTCATGATCACATCATCGAACTCATCCCCTGCTATTCGCAGAGAACGTGACTCCACAATACCTCCCAAGGAGATAATCGCGATTTCCGTTGTACCGCCGCCGATATCGATGATCATGTTGGCAGAAGGTTCATGTACCGGAAGATCGACACCGATAGCAGCTGCCATCGGCTCTTCGATTAAAACAACTTCCTGCGCTCCTGCATGAAGAGCGGAATCTTCAACTGCCCGTTTTTCCACACCGGTAATTCCGGAGGGTACGGCAATAAGTATTTTTGGTCTGAACAGACTGCGGGAAGGAGTTACCCGTTTAATCAATGCCTTCAGCATGCCTTCGGCAATTTCAAAATCAGCGATCACACCATCTTTCATCGGACGGATTGCATGAATTTTCTGCGGCGTTTTTCCAAGCATGGCCTTAGCTTTATGTCCTACGGCCAATACCTCATTAGTAGTCGCATCAACAGCAACCACGGAAGGCTCTGCTAACACAATCCCCTTGCCTTTAACATAGACCAAGGTATTAGCTGTTCCCAAGTCGATACCGATATCGCTTGTGAAAAAGCCTGATACATGGTGAAGATGGCCGTGAAACAAACGTTTTGTTTTGTCATATAGTTCTTTAAAATTGATCATTTCTTTAACTGGCATACCTTTATTTACCCTCATGTCTGAAGAAGTTCTAACACATCTTCCCAAGTCAATTTGGAAATAGCTTCATCATCGCAACTTACCACTTTCTTTACCAATTCTTTTTTACGCTCCTGCATAGCGATGATTTTTTCCTCAATTGTTCCTTTAGTAATCAACTTATAGGAAGATACTGATTTTGTCTGTCCGATACGATGGACCCTGTCTGTTGCCTGATTTTCAACAGCGGGGTTCCACCACATATCGTAGTGGATGACCGTATCGGCCCCTGTAATATTTAATCCGACGCCCCCCGCTTTCAGCGAAACTAAAAAGACAGGGACCTTATCGTTTTCATTAAAGTCTCTGACTATCTGCAGACGGTTCTTGCTCGATCCGTCCAAATAGCAGAAACGAATACCTCTTTGCTCAAAGTCCTCTTTCATAATCTGCAGCATCTTTGTGTACTGGCTGAAGATAACCGTTTTATGGTTGCCTTCCACCAGTCCCTGCAGAAGTTCTAAGAGCATTTCATATTTTGCCGAATCGCCTATCTCCGCTTTTTCTTTAGCAAAAATAGCCGGATGGCAGCAGATCTGTTTCAATCGCGTTAATGTTGCAAGCACATGGATCTGCACCTTATCAAACCCGTCACGTTTAACTAATTTTGTTAATTCGTCTTTAGCCGACTGCGCATATGAGCGATAGAGGTCCATCTGCTGATTGCCGAGCTGACAGTGGTACATAATTTCGGAAATCGGCGGCAGATCCTTGGCAACATCCGTTTTCATCCTGCGCAAAATAAACGGTGAGACCTTTCTTTTTAAATATTCTATGTTATCGACATGGTTGACAAGATCTCGCACATATTTTTCTACAAAGCGATCATATGAGCTTAAAAGGTTCGGCATGAGGAAATCAAAAAGGCTCCATAGTTCATCTAATGAATTTTCAATCGGCGTACCCGTCAGTATCAGCCGGTGGTTGGCCTTAAGCATTTTCACTGACTTGGCATTGCGGGTCCCTCTGTTTTTAATATGCTGGGCCTCATCTAAGATAACATAGGAAAAATTAAATTCCTGATAGATCTCGACATCTTTCTGCATAAGCGTATAAGAAGTAATAATCACATGATGGTCTTTTAATGAAGCGATCATTTTTTTTCGCTGCTGAGGGATGCCGTCGATAATCTGCACACGCAGATTTGGATTGAATTTTGCTATTTCTTCCTGCCAGTTATATAAAAGAGAAGTCGGGCAGACAACAATCGTTGTATTTTGCGGATGTTTTTTTACATCCTGCGTAATGGCAACAATGGCCTGAATGGTTTTTCCAAGGCCCATATCATCGGCAAGGATGCCGTTTAAGTACATGGAACGCAGCCGTTCGAGCCAATAGATCCCTTCCGTCTGATAAGGCCGCAGAGAAATCTTAACATCTTTAGGTATCGGTGAAGGCTTAAATTCTTTTTTGCCCAGCATCTGTTCGCGAATTTCTTTAAGATCCTCAGAAATTTTATATTGGACAGGCAGCCCTTCAAACAAGTTTTCATCAACATTGACAAGGCTCCAAAGAGGCCTTAGCTCTTGATGAGAGATCAGTTTCTGTATGCCCAGTTCATCGAAGATGTGCACAATCTTTTCAATTTTCTGCAGATCTAAAACCAAAATTTTTGCAAAGACGCTTTCCGGAATATTTTTCTTTTCTTTTTTAGAGTTTAATTCAATATAACAGCGTTTGGCGGCAACACATTCCCATAAAAGATCGACAGGCGTCCCTTTTAAATCACCGTTGATTTTAAGATCGATCGAATATTGTCCCGGCTGTTTGGAAACATCCAAATGGATGATAAAGGAAGTTTTATCATAAATAAACAGATCCAAAAGATTCTGAGGACATTCAAAATTGATCCTGTCCTGAAATCTCGGAATAATTTCCGTCATAAACTCGACGATTTTCTTTTCCGACTTGGTGATATACGTATTATGCTCTTTATCTAAAACAAAGTCCTGGAAGAGTTCTTCTAAAATCTTTTTCTCTTCGATCAAATTTCTCGCTAAAATCCCTTCATCGGAAACAAAAGACTCAATTTTCTCAAAACTTAAAGACTCAAAAGAAGAAGAGACTTCCGTTTTATCATATTGAAAATACAGGCTTGCCTCAAGTTCTCCGTCCAGATAGGAAAGCGAACATCTGGCCGAAAGGTCCTTAGCAAAAGGAAGGGTGATAAAATTCTCAATTACCTTTTCATTTTCAATCGTGGCAAAACGTTTCATCTCAGGAAGCGCATTTTCAACAAATGTACCGAACAGAGGTTCGGGAATAGCCATATCGCGGATATCGGAAACATTTTTTAAATGCATTCTTTTAATATGGGGGGAAAACCGATAATATACGTCTTCAAAAATCATCCCCGGCTGTGCGCATTCAAAAAAGATCGTTTCATCTATTCCCATTTTATGATGATCGACAACTACCTGAGGATTAAGCAATAGTTTAGAAGAAGGCGGCTCGATATATTCCAAATCAAACTGCAGATGGGCCGGTGAAAATGAACACTGCAGCGGCGTTTCCATCGTCCCTGAAAAAAGCCCCGGCATAATCGGAAGCTCTTCTATTCGTTCCGAAAAGCTACGTGAGAGAACATTGTTTTTCATCAGATCGTAAACTTGAGATATTAAAACGCCGAAAGTTTCAATATCGATCTGCCCGATCCTCTGCATACGGTCGTTTTTGGAATTTTCTATAAACTGCGCCTGATTCATAATAATCTTTGCAATTGTCGAACCGATGATATCAAAAGATTTAAACGAGAAAAAATAACGCTTGCCCCCTAAAAAAATTTCTTCTTCATACCGCAGGGCCTCTAAAAAAAATTTTAACTGAGGAATATGCAAAGGCTTCGAACGTGAAGGCAGGCGCAAGGCCACTTGGATTTCAATTTTTTT
>CAZULH010000021.1:0-12811 GCA_964621105.1 uncultured bacterium | reverse complement strand
TTTGTATTTAATTTGCTAAAAAGATAAAGCTCAAGACTTGCTCGATCACCCTGATTTTTTTCTCGATTACATAAAGCAGCAATTGCGCATATTGCTTCAAATGCACGTTTTTGCATTTTTTCATCAACTTCGATTGTTGCCGATCCATCATGCTGTACTTTTTTATCAAAGCCAGTTTCGGTAATAAGAAGAGGGCTTTTTGTTTTATTTGCTTCTTCAAGAGCGTCCATCAGGGTCTCGGGGCTAAATTGTGGGCCGAAGCTGGCGACTGCGCCTTCTCTTTGACAGGTAGCCCCCATAGTAATTCCTGCATGTAAACGGGGAAAGGTGATATTCATGGCTTTTCCCGGAAATGGTTTTCCCTGGTTGGTGCCGATTTTCAAGGGGACAACGCCATATTGCTGTACGCCCATAAAATCGCAGATGGGGCGGCCGTCACCTTCTACATGAAGGTGTTCATTGCAGATGCTAGGCGTTTGCATATGGAATTGAAATGATCCATCTTCTTTAGGAATGAAAAAGTCAATTGTTGCCTGATGGGTCATATGGGTTAAATGTTTGCAGACGTAAGCTTCTAAGGCATTGTCAGGGTTATAAGGGACAAATTTTAGCCACTGGTGGGTAATGCCGATTTGTTTGTTGGGACAAACTTTTTTAATTTCTCGATAGATTGTAACATGGGCGATCAGCATGTTTTTTATGACTTTAGCCATTTGAAAGATACTTTCATGGCCTCTGCCCGGATAAACTTTTCTTACATAAGTTTGAAAAGCATAAACGTTAGCTTCATTAAAAGTGTTCCAGTGGGTTATTTCAGAAAATTCTTGAACCATTTGTAGGGAATATAGAAAAAAATCACTGATGTTTTCACGATCTTCAAAACGGCGCATATCTTCAAACCACTGGGGATCGACAAAATGATGAAGAGTGACTATTGGTGTAATGCCTGCATTTATCAGTTCTCTAAAAAGGTTGTGATACATAGTCATCACGTTTAGGTCGTAATTTCCTTGTGAAGGCGCTACTACGGCTCTTTCTAAAGATATGCGCAAAGATGTTGCGCCCTGGTCTTTTAATGTTTTGACAAAACTTCTAGGATCGGTAAGATAATCAACAAAAAGCTCTTTAAAATTGTCAGCAGGATCTTTTGAAGGGCTTTCAAATTTTACATGTTCTGCATCCATGCTTTTATCCCAGTTGCAGACTCCTTTTAGGCCAGCCACAGCTGAATACTTGGTCCCAGCGCCGGTATCTTGAAAAACACTGGTAGCATATCCTCTGAGAGGAGGTAGATTTCTTTGGATAGCTTCTATCCCCTTTTGCTCAATTGTTTCTTTTGATTCTTCAAGAAAAGGGGGATTGCATAATTCAACAATGCGTCTTTTATGAAAGAGTGCGGCTATTGATGTTTTTACGATAAAAACAGCTGCTGCAACGATACAGGCAAAGGAAGCTGCTATTACAAGCAATACGTTTTTGGCATGATAAGAGACTTTTTGTATGAGAGGGGAAGCTTTTTCTGTAAGAACTCCGTCAGAAGATAAATGGGTTTCTCTTGGAAAGGGCAGTAAGCTTTTTTCTAAAGTTTGAAAAGGAGATTGAAAAATAGCTTTCATGATTAATAGTCTCCATTAGAGGAAAAAAGATCTTCTAAAAGCAGAGAGAGCCTTCTTCCGGCTATATAAATTCGCTGAAAAGCGATTTTATGGTTTTTTTCTAGGTATTCTTTAGGAATTTCTTCGTTGGGCCGGATGCCTTTATAGGCATGGCTGATAGCGATGTTGTAGCTTTCTTCTGCCCATACGGAAGGATTAAACTGGTAGATATTCTCATCTGAAAAAGAGTTTGCATAAATATCCTGCGCAAACTGATGGATAAACTGCCGGTCGATATCATTTAAGGGGCTGGACATGGGGCGGGGAATATATCCCATGCAGGAGTCCCATAGGCCATGTAAGTGTTTTTTGCAGATCGGTGAGTTTTTAAGGATAAATCGGCATCCGCCGAAATCTCCCTGGGGAAAATTTTCATTATAAAGAGAAGCGCAGTGCAGGGGCATATGCAGATCGCCGATATAATGGATCAAAAGACGCAACATCACTGATTTCTGCCATTTTGGGGCATTGGGATCTTTTAGTACCCTGATACATTTTTCTGCTCCTATTATGCCGTTGTCGCTGCCGAGAAACTGTACGATCATCAGCTTGTCTTTTTGCGAGAGGGTGTTGTTTGGATCGTAAGGATAGAAAATCCCATGTCGGCTAAAGCCCGTCAGGCCATTGTCGGCAATTTCATCAGCCCATGAGGCGCAGGAGACCATATCATCATCAAAAGGAAGAACGGATAAAAGGGCATGGACTTCTTTCTTTGTTCTTTCATTGAGGTGGTCCTGGGCGATTTCAGCTACGGCCATATGGGCGCTGTCCCACCATCCCCAGACTGAGGCCTTAATAAAAAGAAAACAAAAAAAGAGAAGTTTTTTCATAAAAAATCCTAATTAAACACAAATAATATAGAGAAAAAGCAAGAAGGAATCAAGATTAAAAAAACATTATAGGCTGTTAATTATGAACAGATTAAAAATTTTATATATATTTTTTAGCGTCATTGATGGCTGAGAAAATATGGCCGAGCTTGGTGCCCATCAGCTCGTCTAGGGCCTGCATAATACTGTCTTTGTCCGTGCCTATAGAATTAATGACCTGTTCCATCTTTTTAAAGGTTTTTTTTTGACTGCTGTCCAGGTGCTGATAAAGGTCGATCATCCCGTTATCTTTCTGGATATCCTGGAGATTGGAAGAGAATTGGCGGAGGAAATTGGGGTTTTTATCAAAGAACTTTTCTAAGTCTCCCTTCTGGCAATGCTCCAGCAGGGTTTTGAGCTCTTCAATAAGTTGTTCAAGATGCTGGCTGTATTGGTCGGAAAACTGTTTGAAATTCGTTGGGCCTGCTCCTGAGGCCCCCTGGGTTGGTTCGATCATATTTATCTCGCTGTTAATGTTATAATAAATTGAGGGGAATAAAAAATCAATTTTTTTATATATCAATTAAAGCATTTAATATTAAAGCATTGAACGATTCTTGCCGTTGCTATGTGTTTATCACACAGGCTCTTAAATGATAGTATGTTTAAATAAAATTAATTATATTTAATTATAAATTTCGTGCATAATTAAATTTTTAGGGAAGGAAGACTGCTTATATGAAAAAGAAGAAGGTTCTAATAACTAGCGGCCGAACGTTTATCTCCTTGGACTTGGCTCGGTTATTTGACCTGTGCGGCTATGATGTTTATATTGCTGACAGTCATCGTTTTCATATAAGCAAGTATTCCAAATCGGTGAAGAAAAGCTTTTGGGTGCCTTCACCGAGGTTTTGTGAAGAAGAGTATGCCAGCGTTCTTGTCGATATTGTAGAAAAATACTCGATTGATCTCGTTTTACCTATCTATGAAGAAACCTTTTACGTCTCTAAATATAAAGATAGGTTTCCCTCTTTTTGCAAGATATTTACCTCTTCGATAGAATTGTTGGAAAAACTGCATGATAAATGGAGCTTTCAGGAGATGGTTGCGGCTTGTGGATTATTAACGATCGAAACACAGTTGATAAACACAAAAGAAGATCTGTATACAGTCGCTTATGAATATCCCCAAGTTTTGAAAGCCTGTTATTCCAGAGCTTCGCAAAAAGTGTATTTTATCAATAACAAATGGGAACAGATGAATGTTGATATTGATAATTCGAAATGGATCATGCAGAAATTTGTCCCCGGCAGGCATTTTTGTTCGTACAGCATCTGTGTGGATGGACAGGTGCAGGCGTTATCGGTTTATCCGGTTGATTATACTGTTGACGGACACTCCTGCGTAAATTTTCAGGCGGTCGAACATGAAAAAATTAGCGACTGGATCAAGACCTTCATAAAAAAATATCATTTTACAGGACAGATCGGTTTTGATTTTATCGAAAATGAAGATGGCCTTTTTGCCATTGAATGCAATCCAAGAAGTACTAGCGGACTGCATTTATTAGCTTATGAAAAGGCGATATGCGAGAAGTTTTTCAATCCGGATCAAGAATGTATTGTGCCGTCAAAGAAAGTCTATCGCAAAATCGGACCGGGAATGCTCATGTACGGTTGGCGAAAAAGGGCACTTAAAAAATTTATCAAAAACTTCTTTCTTCACAAGGATATTGTCTTTAATAAAAAAGATCTTCTGCCGTTCCTTTTTCAGCCGGTGATCTTTGCTTTTTATATCATCCAAAGCAAAATTCTAAAGAAGAGCTTTCCTGCCATGTTTACGTATGATATCGATTATGATGAAAAATCCGCTTAACTGAAGATAGCATGGATCCATTCGCCTAAATAGTGCGATAAAAAGATCACAAGAAGGGCGATAAATACATGTTCAGAGATCACTTTCCAGGGCTGTATCTTCTGTTTTTTTCCTAAAAAATAGCTGAAAACTCCCAAGAGAATTAATCCCCATATAATATCGATGAGGATAGAGGTGTTTAAAGAGAAAAATACAAAAGGGACAACAAATAACAGCGTAAAAACGAACTTGGAGATAAAGGTAAAAAAGGTGGAGAGCCATACTTCTTTGTGCGTATGGACATTTTCCGCTTCTTCGGAAATATGAATCCCCAAGGCATCGGAAAAAGAGTCGGCCAGGGCAATTGTTAAAATACCGCCGATCACAGCAAGCTGAGACTGCGTACCGGAAGAGAGTCCTACCATAAGGCCTAAAGTTGTAATGACAGCTGATGTTAATCCGAAACTAAAGCCGACCTCAAAAGAATGCTTCATTGATAACTGCCTTCATTATTGCCCAGGATAGGACTCGAACCTACACGTCTTACGACACCAGATCCTAAGTCTGGCGTGTCTGCCAATTTCACCACCTGGGCGTAAATAGACTTTTATTTTCTGTTATTTAGCGGTTTTCGTCAAGAAATGTGTCGTTAGAAGGCAAAAATGGTAAAGAATAGTGGCGCGTTGTTGTAAGTTGCTATTTGCTAATCACTTATGATTTAAAACTTCTTTACATTAATCCTTAATTATGCTATAATATTAGCAGTAAATAAGGGAAGACATTATGAGCAGTCCAGTAGATAGAGTTTATTCTCAGCTAGGTGATGTGATTATTGCCAAGCAGCCTGTTGTTTCTGCTATTTTTAACCATACGGTTTCTCTGTGGAATACTGAAGAATGTAAAACGATTTCTGACCTGATGAATCAGGTAGTAGAAAAACGAACCGCTGAAAAAGAGCGTTTTGAACAGTCTCCTGAGACTAAAAAACTGAACTTTTCCTTATGCGTCGGTGATCTGATGCCGGTCGTTTTAACTACAATTACGGTGGCCTCGTTATTTCTTCCTGTTATCGGCCAAGCGGCCGCTATGCAGTACTTCGTTATGGGTACAAGCGCTTATTTGGGACTGAACTGTATTTACGGCAGCTCTAAAGTTTATTATCAAGCTTTAGATAAATTAAAAGAATTAAAAGGAAAAGAGGGAAAAGAAGCTGTTAAACAGAGAAAAGAGCTGACGATCCAGGTATTTTTAGGAACGGCTGTGATGGGGCTGGGCGTATTGCTGACCCTGATCGCCGTTGCACAGTTTCCAGGATTCAACGGCAAGGCCTTAGATTTAGCTAACTGGGTCAACACAAACCTTAAAAACAATCCTCTGCCTCTTTCCGCTTTCAGCGTTGCTATTATGGGCGCTCTTGCTTTAGATACGTGGCCGAGAATTATTCAGCGTTTAAAGAAACAGGATATGGTCTCTAATCTTTCTTTAGAAGACATCCAAGATTTAGATAGCCAAAAGCTTGATGCTTTATTACAGAAATTAATCGATAACGGCATTATTACGGAAAATATCATGACAGCCTCTATGGCAGATCATGTTGCTGTTATGCTAGACTCTTTAGAAGCGCAGTCCAATACGGAAATTGCCCTGCAGGCAATGCAATACATACAAACGCTTTTTGCCCTTAAAGCAAAACCTGAAAACACCGATTTGAAAAAAGAAAAAGAATTTGCGCTGCTTGAAGAAAAAACAAAGGCCATTATTAAAGCGGAAAAACTCTCTAAAAAAGTATTGGGCGTACGTGTAACCCAGCAAATGCTTAACGTTGCTTCTTTTATTATGTCCTTGTGTTCTTTAACTACACCTCTTGTCGCGATATCTTTTGGTCTAATGATCAGCGCCAACCTGATGGCTTTCTTCATGGACTCCAAATATCATTACGATCGAAACACTCCTTATCAGGTGCCAAAAGAAAAAGATGAAAGATTTGTTTGGGTCGATCCTTCTTCTGCGCCGGCCTACTAAGCCGCTCATAAACCTTCTTTATTTAAATCCATTTTTCTTTTTAGCGGCTTTCCTGCTTATAGACAGGATGGGCGTCAAAACCAAGCTCCTTCATAGAAAATAAAAGATCGGCAATAGCGCTCCATGGAGCGTCCTTGTCAATATGGATTAAGACCTTTGTCTTTGTTTTATCTTCCGGGATATAGCCCAGTCTCAGCTGTTTTATGATCTCTTTTTGGATATGGCCGGCATTTTCCATCGGGTAGTGGTTAGCATCGGTTATCCATTTGTATTTTCCATTTTTGGCAATGCTTAAGTTGATCTGGTAAATATCGTTTTGCTGATAGATCTTACTTCCGAAATTTTCCTGGTTGAGCTGTACCAGGTTTAGGCTTGTATCAAAAAGAGAGGTGCGGGTAACTGCCAGTGTTGCAAAAAAGGCGAGCATCAAAAATAAAAAGTCGATCATCGGAGTCAGGTTCATGCCTGTATGGCTGTTTGGCTGTTCTTCCGATAATAGGCTCATATTTTTTCTCTTTGCAGATAGTGGCTTGCATTGATCGCTTCATTTTCTACATAGGTCAGGCTGCGGATAAGGCGATATTTCAGCGTAGCATGAAAGATCATGGAGATAATGGCGACAATCAGGCCGGCGACCGTAGTGCCGATCGCAATGCCCAGTCCGTCAAATAAGGCGGAGAGAGTTTCAGCGGAACGGTTGATATCATAAAAAGCATAAAACATACCCATAACTGTCCCTAAAAGTCCGAGCATGGGGGCGATTAAAACGATATCATTAAGAAGGTTGATCCTCTGCCAGAAAGAGGCGGCCACCCGTTTTCCTTCGATTTGCATGGATTCCAGCATCTGCTGTTTGCCCAAATGTTTGGCATGAATACCGGCGATTATCATTTTTGTAAAGATCGTATCGGTTTTTTTGCAAAAAGAAACAGCCTCATCGTAGTTGTCTGCAGACAGATAGTCGTTGATCTGATGGATATATTGCCTGGGGATCATTTCTTTGGGACGAAAGGTTATTAATGAATATAGCCATAAAACCAAAGCGCTGATGGAAAGAACGAGTAAAATAGAGTAAATAATAGGGGAGGCTGAAAATATTTCTTTAATATTAACAGAGCTTTCCTGTGCAAATGCCGATGTAGAGCCTAAAAAAATGCTTCCGGCCAGAACCTTGATATTGAAAAGCCTCATGAAAAAATCCTTCAATTTTTTATTGCTATCTTTTTGAATTTTGCCGTTTGTTGTAGAATTGTGCAAGTATTTAGAAAAAAAATGATTGGACTATGACAAAAGCAAAAGATTTATGGATTCCTTGCGACTGGGAAACAAGAAAGCCTCTTTTAATGGATAATTTTTTTTATATTCCCCAGCATTATGCAGAGCACGAAAAAAGCGGTTTTTCCTTTTTTTCGCATACTAAAGTTTTTAATAATGACAATCCTGTTCATGTCGAATACTGCAGCGGCAACGGCTCATGGATTATTGAAAAAGCAGAGAACAACCCCAATATCAACTGGGTAGCGGTAGAGGCAAGGTTTGACAGAGCCAGAAAGATATGGGTGAAAATGAAAAACCGGGATCTCTCCAACCTCTTGGTTGTTTTTGGGAAAGCCGAAGAATTAAACCAATACTATTTGGAAGATAATGCTGTCTCATGCTCCTATATCAACTTCCCGGACCCATGGCCGAAGAAAAAACATGCCAAGCACAGGATCTTTCAAAAAGAGTTTATAGAGTCTATCCATGCTAAAACAGAAAATGGCGGAAAGATGATATGGGTAACGGACGATCCTGACGCGGCTTTGCAGATGATAGAGAACACTCTTCTTACCAAAGTCTGGAAGCCTTCTTCTCCTAGCCCTTATTATATCGAAAGCTGGCCTGAATACGGCTCTTCGTATTTTGAGGCCTTGTGGAAAGAAAAGGGGAAGAAAATTCGTTATATGAAGTTTGAGAAATGATCGGGGCAGAGGGATTTGAACCCCCGGCCTACTGGTCCCAAACCAGTCGCGCTAGCCAAGCTGCGCTATACCCCGATAAATATGCTATTTAGCTTATCGAAAACAGCTGTTTGAATCAAATGAAAAAATTTGCTTGTCATTGCAGGAAAGTTGTGACATTTTAATGGAAAAGGAAATTGCAATGACAAGCTTTGACAAACTTTCTTCTTATCAAAAACTGCAAGAGCTCAAAGACCTTGCGCCAAACCTTTCAAAAAATACGCTAACGCCCAATAGAATAGCAAAATATGCCATAGGGAAAAAAATAAAGCTTCTGTATGCGACCGAGCGTGTAAACGACAATATTTTAGAAGCCCTTTTTGCTCTGGCAAAAGAGAGTGGGGCTTTAGAAAAAATGAAGAAGATGCAGGAAGGGAAAGTTGTCAATGCCATCAAGGGGATAGACTCGGAAAAGCGTCAGGTATTACATACGGCCATGAGAGACCTTTTCGATCATCCCGTTTTAACAAAAGAAGCGCAAGAGGCAGCGGCTTTTGCTAAACAGGAGCTGGATAAACTGCATCTTTTTTTAAAGCAGATTGAGAAAAAACCGTTTGATACGATGGTGCAGGTAGGCATAGGCGGATCGGACCTTGGGCCAAGGGCTGTCTATCATGCTCTGCAGGCATATCAGATTCCTAATCGATCTATTCATTTCATTTCTAATGTTGATCCTGATGACGCCTCCAATGTTTTAAAAAAGATCGATCCGAAAAAAACACTTTTTGTATGTGTCTCCAAATCAGGGACAACTTTAGAGACACTGACTAATGAGGAGATCGTTAAAAGCTATCTGCTAAAACAGGGGCTTGATCCAAAAGACCATTTAATCGCCGTTACGCAAAAAAATAGTCCCATGGACGATGCCTCCAAATATCTAGCTTCCTTTTACATGCAGGATTATGTCGGAGGAAGATATTCCGTAACTTCGATGGTAGGCGCTGTTATCCTATCTTTTCTGATCGGATATAAGAATTTTATGGAGTTTCTGCAAGGGGCCCATGAAATGGACCTTATTGCTAGAAATAACGAGCCTGAAAAAAACCAACCCCTTCTATCGGCGCTTTTGAGTATCTGGAACCGTAATTTTTTAAATTATCCTACCGAAGCGGTTATTCCTTATTCAGAAGGACTCATTCGTCTGCCTGCGCATTTGCAGCAGTGCATGATGGAGTCTAATGGGAAAAGTATTGATAAGGAAGCCGACTTCGTTAAATTTTCTACTTCTCCTGTTTTATTCGGAGAGATCGGCACCAATAGCCAGCATTCCTTTTTTCAATGTATTCATCAGGGAACAGATATTATTCCTGTTGAATTTATCGGATGTAAAAATAGTCAGATTCCGCAGGATCTGCAGGTACAAAAAACAACCTCGCAGGAAAAGCTTTTAAGTAATCTTTTCGCTCAGTCCTATGCTCTTGCCAAGGGAATGGATAGCGATAATCCCAATCAATATTTTTCCGGCAATCGCCCTAATCGAATTATCCTCATCAAAAAGCTTGATCCTCATTCCATGGGCATGCTTTTAGCCTACTATGAGCACAAGATCGCTTTTGAAGGATTTATTTGGAACATTAACTCTTTTGATCAGGAAGGCGTACAGTTGGGAAAAAAACTGGCTAAAGAGATGCTAAAGCTTTTTGCAGCTAAAAGAGAAAAGATTAAGCCTGATTTTCCTGTAGGAGAAGCCTTTTTGCATCATTTAGATGATTTTAAATAAATATTACCGCTGTCGATAATAAACAGCTCTTTCTTATAAGGGATATCGATAGTCTCTATAGGCGTTGTTACAAAGGTCTGTTCTAAAGAGGAAAGGCTTTCTCTTAAAAGGTTCTGGTGGCTTTTGTCCAAGTGGATATCCAAATCATCGATATGTAATAAAATAGAGTCCTGCGTTTTTTCAGAAAGATAAGCTTTTTCAGAAAGCCTAAGGGCAAGAAGGATCATTCTTTTTTGTCCTTCACTGGCAAAATTCTTAACGGACAGAGACTGAAATTCTAAAGAAAAATCATCACGGTGCGGGCCTATTTGGGTAAAGCCTCTGAAGATATCCTGTTTCATCGTTTTTTCCATTGCCTGCAGGTAATGGTTTTCCGACTGAAACGAAAGGGAATACTGCAAGGCGATATCAGAAAGAGAGGGGGAAAGCAGGCGAATAAAGACGTTGATGTGTTTTTCTAAGCTGTTGAGGGCTTCATTTCTTTTTTGAAAGATATAATAGCCTGATTTGACCACTTCATGGGTATAAGGATCGAGCAGCTTTATATTTTTCTTTTTTAGCAGGAGATTGCGGTGTTTGAGCGCTAGGGAAAAACGGGTAAGATGATGCACATATAACGGATCGTGCTGGGCGATCAGGCAATTTAAAAAACGGCGTCGAACGGAAGGCTGAGCCCAGATCAGCTGGCTGTCATAAGGCTGATGGATAACAGAAGGGATCAGCCCAATCAGAGGAATGAAAGAGCTGTACTTATTATGGTTAACGATAATTTTTTTTTCTTTTTCCGAATACAGTATCGATGCTTTTTGCAAGATCTGTTCTTTTTCGAAGACAATCTCTAAAAAGAAATAGTCTTTGCCGTGCTGAATGAGCTCTTTTAAATGATTGGTGCGGAAAGATTTGCCGATACTAAAAAGATAGATAGCTTCCAGTAAGTTGGTCTTGCCCTGAGCATTTTGTCCTGCAAATAAATTTAAATGCGGACCAAATTGTATCTGTGCTTTTGTAAAATTGCGAAAATTATGCAAAAGCAGGTTTTTCAGAAGCATGAGACATACTTTTTTTCATTGAAGAGGAAATGTCCGTCAGTCTCATCGGCATAATGACGTATAAGGCCGAAGATGAATCGGTGATCATGCCCGGATTGTAGGAGTCATTAATAGAAAAGGTTACGGTTTCATCTTTGCTGTGACGAAGGATGTCGATGAAATAATAGGGATTAAAGGCGATTTCAATCTTTTTACCGGAATAATCTACAGGCATGCTGACGTTACCTTCGCCGATCTCACTGCTTGTTGCATTTAGGTCCAGCTGGCCGTTATGGAAAACAAACCGTACGGAATTACTGTCTTCAGAAGTAAATAAAGAGACCTGGCGTAAGAGAGAGATAAGCTCTTCTCTATGCAGGGTAACTTTCATTGAGGTTTTTTCCGGTATGACTTTTTCTACGTCAGGGTACTGGCCTGCTAATAATTTAGTGATCAGTGTTAAATTACCGCTTTCTAAAAAGACCTTATCATGCATAAGGCCAAAAGACGATCTGTCTTCCGAATCATCTGTCATTTTGATCATTTCTTCGACAGCTTTTAGAGGAAGGATGTAATTGCCTTGAAAGGAAGGATCTATCTCAATGTCGGAAATAACTTTTGCTAATCGTTTACCGTCTGTTCCTGTAAAAGTAGCTTGTTGGTTTACTATATTTAAGTAGATACCGTTTAACACATAGCGGCTGTCTTCTCTTGCTGCCGAAAAGGATGTGCGGTTAAGCATGTCTTTTAGTTTGGAGGAAGGGATTGCTATTTGAATAGCTCCGGAAGTATCGGGAAGAGAAGGAAATTCCGTTTTATTCATACCGTTGATTCTGAAAACGGAAGAACCTGCTGTAATTTCTGCTATATCATCGGATTCGCAGCTGATTTTGATCTGAGGAGAAGTAATCTCGCGGATCAGATGAAAAAATCGTTTTGCAGGAAGAGCAATAGCACCTTCTTCTACAATTTTTGCATCGGCATAGCATCTCATGCTTGTAGTAAGGTCGGTAGCACTTAAAATTAACTGATCATCAATGGCCTCAATTAATACATTAGCCAAAATTGGAATGGCTGGTTTATTAGCGACTATACTTTGAATTTTTCCGATAAGAGATACTAATTCATCCTTGGATATTACAGCCTTCATATTACTCCTCACATTACTTTGAACTCGTAAAGATATGATATCTTTTCTTGCTCTGTCAAGTAGATTTGTAGAAAAAATTTAAAAACCTAAATTGATGGAAAAAAGGGTTAAGGCTCCTGTCGTTTCATAGAACCTGGCGTTATAACTTCTGTGAGAAGAAGCCAGTGAACCTATTAGCATCGCAGCGGGAAGCAAATTGATTTCTGCTTGATAAAATTTAAGGAGGGAATTTTTTTCAGTTTCTTTTCCTAAAATAAAGTAGGGATTCGGGAAAAGGAAAAATCCTAGACCGGCGCCGATATAAAAGGAGTTAATTTTGGGAGAAAAATATTTTAAAAAAGAAGCCTTGAGATAGGGTATGGGGTAATGAATATCCAAGAGATAGGGTATGGGGTAATGAATATCCAAGTAAGATATATAAGCTCTTAGTCCGATATCAAAACCGAAATGAGAATTTTCGGATATTTTATGGGTTCTATAACCTACTCCAAAACTACCTGCGATACCTGTTAGCGATCCTACTTCAAAATATCCATAAGAGTTTTTTTGCATAGGTTCTTGTAAACAGGGGTC
>CAZULH010000020.1:0-12861 GCA_964621105.1 uncultured bacterium | reverse complement strand
AGCCATGGGAAAAAAGTAGCCCTTATTGAAAAGGAATATATCGGCGGCGTTTGTTTAAACCGCGGATGTATTCCTACAAAATCCTACTATGCCTCTGCCCAGCGCATCCTAGACATGAACGACGCTGAAAAACTGGGGATAAGAGCTAAAGGCAGTTTTGATTTTTCCGATATTTTTTCTACAAAGGAGCAGCTTGTCTCCACAATGAGAAAAAATGTGGAAAACCTGATCCTATCCCATAAGGTAAGGATCTTTCATGATACCGCCGGGTTTCAATCTGCCAATGAAGTTCACCTTGAAAACGAAAATATCAGCATTACTAGCGATCATATTATTATCGCTACCGGCTCTTTCCCTGCGGCATTGCCGCCCCCTCTATCAACCGACCATGAAAGAATTTTAGACTCAAGATCGATGCTCGAACTAAGTTCACTGCCGACTTCTTTGGCTATCGTCGGCGGAAGCTATATCGGATGCGAGATGGCTTCCATTTTCTCTACTATGGATGTCAATATCACTATTATTGAAATGCAAAATACGCTTATTCCCAGCCAGGAGCCGAAAATACAGTCCGCCCTCATGAACTCGTTTAAAAAAAGAGGCATCTCTTTTTTTACAAAGACCTCAATCAAAGATGTAAAAAAACAAAAAAACGGACTGCAGGTCTTTCTTTCCAATGATCACAACTTTTATGCCGAATACATGCTGATCGCTACAGGCAATCGCTTTGATAACAGCCTGTTACATCTTGAAAAAGCACAAATACAGATGCATTCCGATCACAGTATCCCCGTTAATGAACATATGCAAACCAATCAGCCGCATATCTATGCTATTGGAGATATCAACAAAACAACCATGCTGGCGCATGGAGCTTCCCATCAGGCAAAAATCGCTATCGACCATATATGCAACAGCCCTCCCCGCAAGAAAAAATCTTCTCTTCCCTTTGTTATCTTTACCCATCCTGAAATCGCATCCGTCGGATTGACTTCTCAAAAAGCCAAGGAACAAAATATTGTATTTGCCTGTGCTTCTTTTCCTTATATTGCTTCAGGAATGGCGCAAACACTTAAAAAAACAGAAGGCCTCTGTATTTTAAACTATGAGGTACCTTCTAAAAAAATTATCGGTGCGCATATTTTTGGCAAAGATGCCAGCGAACTTATCGCTCAAATGACAATCGCAATCGATCAGAACCTTACCCTTGATGATATCGCCAACACGATCTTTGCCCATCCAACCTTATCAGAAATTTGGCATGATGCCGCCATGGCTGGCAAGAAGAGGCCGATTCATTTACCTCCGCAAAAACAATGAGTCTCCCTCCCTGGTTAAAAAAAACCCTCTCTTGCGACGCTCCCGTTTTAGCTATTGATCAAATTCTTAAAGACTTACAGATTAATACTGTCTGTCTGGAAGCAAAATGCCCCAACCGGCATGAATGCTTCTCTAAAAAAACAGCCACTTTTATGGCCTTGGGATCCGCTTGCACACGCAAATGCGCCTTTTGCAATATTTCCCATTCCCCGTCTCCTCCCGCCATCAATCCTCAAGAACCGGAAAACATTGCTAAATGCGCTAAAAAACTTAATCTTAAGCATATAGTTATTACTATGGTCACAAGAGACGATTTAGAAGATCAGGGATCTTCGCATATGGCTAATGTTTTAAATAAGGTTCAAGAATTAAACCCTTTGGCAACAACTGAAGTATTAACATCGGATTTTTCCGGTAATTTTTCTTTTTTGGATATCGTCCTAAAACAAAGACCGACGGTTTTTAACCATAATCTGGAAACCATACGCAGACTTACGCCCGCCATACGCTATAAAGCCCAGTATGAGAAAAGCTTAAACATTCTTTCCCATGCAAAAAAAAGCTCTCTTTCTTCTTTTGTTAAATCGGGGATCATGGTGGGATTGGGCGAATCCATACAAGAACTGCACCAAGCCTTAACGGATCTTGCCAATACAGGATGCGATATAGTAACAATTGGTCAGTATCTGCAGCCATCCAAAACCAATATCGCAGTTAAAAACTTCTACCATCCTGATGAATTTCAAGATCTTAAATATTTTGGAGAAGGCCTTGGGCTAAAAGTGATCGCAGGCCCTTTTATTCGATCAAGCTATAAAGCAAAAGAACTAATCAGCAATTAACAAACAAAGTCAATAATTAACCAGTAATTATAGGTTGAACATTTAATTTATTCACGCTAAACTCTAACTAGGGGGGGAAGAGCGTGTTTAAAGATCCAAAGATTGTCAACATCGCAAGTATTATCCTGGCCGGAGGAAAAGGCACCCGCCTTTTTCCGTTAACGAAATTTCATAGCAAGCCCGCTGTCTGCTATGGAGGACGATACCGATTGATCGATATTCCTATCTCAAACTCTTTAAACTCCAATATCCGGCAGATTTTTGTTATCGGCCAGTATTTGGCCACTGAACTTCAACATCATCTTTCCCAAACCTATCAGTTTGACGTATTTTTACCCGGATCATTAGATTTTTTAACACCTGAAGAGCTCCCCAGCGGCGAAAAAATCTGGTTTGAGGGAACAGCTGACGCTATCCGTAAAAATATCAACACGATAGGGAAAGCCCCCGTAGACTATTTTCTAATTTTATCCGGCGACCAGCTGTATAACATCGATTTTTACAAAATGCTTTCTTTTGCAATAGAAAAAGATGCCGATCTAACGATCGCCACCATGCCTGTTGAAAAAAATGAAGCCAAGCGCATGGGGCTAATGAAAGTTGACCAGAACTCTTATATTACTGATTTTCAGGAAAAACCAACCGACGACAAAGTCCTTAAACAATTTCAGCTGCAGGAAAAATACCTCAAAGAAAAAGAGCTCGACCCTCAAAAAGAATATTACTTGGGCTCGATGGGGATTTACATTTTTAAAAGAGACATCCTTTTAAACCTTCTGTTTGAAGATACACGTGAAGATTTTGGCAAACATCTAATACCAACGCAGATGAAAAAAGGGAAAACCGCCTCGTTTATGTATGATGGATACTGGGAAGATATCGGCACGATCTCTTCTTATTACGCTGCCAATCTCTCTCTGATCAATTCTTCAACAGGTCTTAAAACCTATAATGAAAATCAGCCGATTTACTCACAGGCCCATCACCTGCCGGGAGCAAAGATCCACGGCACAAAAATCAAAGATGCGATTATCTGCGAAGGCAGCATTATAAAGGCGCAGGAAATAACCAACAGTATTATCGGCCTTCGCTCGACCATTCATGAAAACACGATCATCCGCAACAGCATTATTGCCGGCAACAGTTATTATTCAGCTCCCGCCCATCAGAGCAAATACCTGCCTAAAAAATTTGAAATCGGGAAAAACTGTCTGATAGAGAAAGCAATTATTGACGAACATGTCTATATTGGAAATAATGTGAAACTGTTAAATAAAGACCATTTGACCAATTATGACGGAGATTTTGTATATATTCGAGACGGTATTATCATTGTGCCTGCCGGAGCTGAAATCCCCGATAATTTTGAACTCTAATCCTTTTTTATCATTATGAACGTTTGGGCGATATCAGATCTTCATCTCTCTTTTGGCGTTCCCGAAAAAAACATGAATGTCTTCGGCCCCCTTTGGGAAAATTACGCAGAAAAAATTGAAAAGAACTGGCGTATGCGTGTCGGAGAAAAGGATTTGGTCTTAATTGGAGGAGATACCTCATGGGCCATGCATTTTGAAGAAGCCTTAATCGATTTAAAATGGATCGACCAGCTGCCTGGACAAAAAGTACTCATTAAGGGAAACCATGATTTTTGGTGGTCCTCTATTTCCAAAATGAAAAACATGCTGCCCCCTTCCATCCATCTTTTATATAATGACTCTTTTACCTATCAAGATGTCGCCATTGCCGGAACAAGACTGTGGGACAGCCCTAATTTCAATTTCGATACCTTTATTCAAAAACAGAAAAATCCCTATGCCAAAGAAAAAAACCAGGACCAGGAAACTTTAAAGCGTATTTATTTACGAGAGCTGCAAAGACTTAAAAACAGTTTAGAAAAAATGTCCCCGCAAGCGCAGTTCCGCATTGCCATGACTCATTATCCGCCTATTGCCGCAGATTTAAAAAGCAGTCTCGTTTCCGATCTTTTAGAACAATATAAAATTCAAGTTTGTATCTTCGGCCATTTGCATAACATTAAGCGATCCCTTCCCATGTTTGGAGTAAAGAATCATATTAAATATCTACTGACTTCGTGCGACTATATTGATTTTACGCCGATACAAATTATTTAAGAAACGCCAAAACTTTTTCCACATCCTGATCAATGGTTTTAGTCTTGTGTTTAGACCTATTTTCTAAAATCTGTAAAATATTTTTCTCTATTTCTTCCTGATCAAGACGATGATAAAAGTCGGCGATAATCTGCAGAAACCCACAAAAAGCTTCTTCCGACTTGAGCTTTTTGATCATTTTTTTTGCCAAAGCAAAAAACAGTGAGCGGTCTCCTATTTTTACTAAAAACACAAGTATTTCCAAACCTAAGTCTACGGAAATATCTTTCTCAATTAAACGTCCAATGTTTTCATTAGCCGCAGCCATATCGCTATGAGATAAAATTTTTGCGCGCAGAAAATCAAACCACAAAGTTTTTTTCATAAACGGGAAAAACCCTTCACATAACTCTTTTGCATAAATTACATTGTCCACTTCTAGTTGCTGAGAACTGTAATCAAAAATAAACATCTCCATATCATGGGCGCAATAAGAAAGGAAATGGGCAAAAACTTCTTTTGGCTCCATCCCTGATTCTACATGTTCATCCAAAAGCTGTAAAAGCAGGGCCAGTTTGTCCTGCAGCCCTTCATCGCTTTCCAGCTTGTCTGTATCATATAAATAAATCAAATAGTCCAAATCATCGCAGAACATGCAAAAAGTTTGCTTTTCAAATAAAAGTTTCTTCCAAATCTCAAAGACAATTAAAAAAAGCTGATCATAGTCTTTTTCTTTATCGCTTTTTACCCAAAAAGAAGCGAGCTCTTCCGGATTTTCACAGCTGCCCGCCACTTCGATAAACTGCTGCTGTGAAATTGAATAACCAAGCGTCTGCAGCTTAGAAAAAAGGTCGTTTATCGAAAGACCGGACAGATCTTCTACCTGCCAGCCCTCGATATCTTCGAAAGCAGAAGGATCCTCATAAAAATTATACTTTAATAAATTATATAGAGCCTTACGATGCAGGTCCATCAGCTAAAACCAAAATAACTTTCTTTCAAAGATACTGGGTTTTACCAAAACAGACAAGGCCTTATCTAACAACCGCTTCAAAAAATCTTAGATTATGAAAATACTGTACGATTGTTTTTACCACCCCGCCCCTAAATTGAACCTTTAATTTAAATTGATATAAATTAATTAATTAGATTACATTTATTTAGATATGAAAAAGCGCTCATTCTTTTTAATTGAGGTTTTAATTGCCTTATTTTTTATAAGTATCTGTCTGATCCCTTTTGTCAAACAGCCAATTTCCCTATTTCGACAAGAAATGCAAAACATCGAGGAATTAGAGCTTGAACTTCTAGCCAACCATTCTTTTGCAGCCATCCAGCAGCAGCTATATGCAAATATTATCCCCTGGCAAAAAATACCCCTTAAAAAAGAAACATACCTTATCCTGCCCCTTCCTCAAGAAAGCATCCAAATTTCAGAAAAAACTACGAAAACAGTTACGCGATGCGCATATTTAAAAACAGAGAATGAAAAAATATCCAGACAGGAACGCCTTCCCTACCGGCTTATTAAAGTAAATATTGAGCTGAACTATTATCAAAACGGCAAAAAAAAGACAAAACAATACCCCTATCGGGTATTGGTAAAAAAAATGTCTTGATTAGCGCTTATTTTCTAGAAACGATGCTTTTTATAGCTTTGATGCTTTTTTCAAAAAAACGGTTAATATCCGATATCACGGAAGTGCGAAGTTTTAGTGTTGTAGCTACAGGCTCTTTTTTTCTAAAACCGACATAGAAAAAATTAGTCAGGTTATCGAAAATAAAAAGAAGCTTTTTTGCAAATGACGATTGCTTTTGAGAATCTTTTTTTTCATTAAGTTCTTTTGAATAATCAAATAAAGCATCTGGCGCTTCTTGACCGGCAACTAACACATCTTGACCTTCAATCCTTTTCATAAAAACCTCATTATTATCGTTCTAATATTATATTAAAAAATAATTAAAAAGTCAAGAAATTAATTAACCGCAAATAACTGGAAGCTAATTATTTGTAATAATAATTATTTAACGCATCTTCCTTACTCTCAGTTGTTTATTATAATAGCCATTAAAACCCCCTTTTCTGCTATCCTTCTTTCCTATGAAAAAATGCCCTATTACCTTGATCGAGGTCTCTATTTCCCTTTTTCTTCTAATGGTGATGATGACCTTTATTTTACGCTTCCATAGCAAAACGATAGCTATGGACAGCTCAATAGAGAAAATGAAACAGGAATGTTTCTACAAACAGCATATATATTCCCGGCTAAACAACATTTTCAGTAATGTTCTGCTACAGGCAAAATTGCCTTCTATGCTCTCGCAATCTTCTATCTATTGGGAAAAAGACAAGTCCTCCGACTATTATGTTTTATCCGTTTTCTTTGATAACGGCATAGATCCCGACCCCGCCTTTAGCGGACCGATCAAAGCAGAAATATTTGTGGAAGAGCAGAGTTTATGGATCAAATATATCTCTTTAGAAAATCATGAAAATATCCGCAGAGAATGTTTATCGAAGACCATAGAAGACTGGCATGTAAAATTTTTATATACCGATCCGCTAAACCCTAAAAAAACACAATTAGTCTCCGATTGGAATAAAAAAGACAGGAAAATTCCCCCTCAAATTATCATAAAACTACAGGACATGAGAGAAAAAAATGATTTATCATTTGTATTTTTTCCTCTCTCTTTGCAAGATACTATTATTTATTTGGAAAAAAAAGCATGAATGTCCTGATCTTTGTCTGCAGCCTTTTGGTAATTATAGGCATTTCTACGCAGTCCCAGGTAACAAAAAGCACGCACGCACAAAAAACCTATCAAAGTTATCAGGCCTATCATCAGGCTTCCAGAGAGCTCTACAGCGATCAGGAAAAAAGGATGTATGATCAAGTGCCGAAACAAAAAGATATGTCTAAGCAGATCACCAAATTTCACAACCTGGTTTCTAATAACAACAACCCAAAAAAAATTGTGCCCCCTCCCCAAAAAGAGGAATACTGCCTCTTTAACCTCTATTCCCTTTTTCTTCATGGGAAAAAAGAAAATCTCCTCGCCTATCAGTTATTAGAAAATTTACTTTTTGTTTTATATGACAACACGACCCTTATCGACACTCCCCTGGATGAAAAATATCTCCATTACTTAATGGATGAAATCATCAGCGCTGCGCAAATAGAATTAAAAAAACAGGAAAAAGCCCTCTATCCATGTATCTATCTGGAAAAACTAAAGCTAAAAAATGCAGAAGATCATGCGATTTTTTACCGTATGCTGAAAGGAACCAAACACTATCAGTTAGAAACCAAACAGGGCTTTCCATCTCTTTTGGATTTTGTTTGTGTCTCTTCTCATGAAAAAGATTTGATTTCCGTCCCTTATGCTTCCAAAGAGCTTTTATATGCTCTTTTTGATAAAAATATTGCCATCAGCATCCTCGATTATCAGATGAAGGACAACAGTTTTTCTCCCATCACAAAAGATGCCTTGGAAAATTTATTGTCTAAACACTTTTCCACCGTCAAAGATTTTCCTTTCTGGTCATTTTTAGATTTTTCTAAAAAAGGTAAAAAAATGATCCGCCCCTTAAAGGGTGAAGATAAAAAAGGGGAAATTATCCTTTATAAAAAACTGAATTAGCCGATATAGGGCGATTTCATATCAGGATAGAGACTTTCATATCCCCTGCTTGTAATAATAATCGTATCTTCATAACGAATTCCGCCGTGTCCTGACCGATAAAGCCCCGGTTCAATAGTAATCGCCATGTTTTCCTGCAGTTCTGCATCCGGCTCTATCTTTGCATGGATAGAAGGATACTCATGTGTATATAGCCCTATCCCATGACCTGTGCTATGAATATAATAGCTGTTAACTTCTTTTCGAATAAAATAATCACACACCGCTTTATGAAGATCCTGTATTTTTGTTTTGGGCCTGCAAATAGAAAGAGCTTCTTTTTGAGCCTCTCTAACATAGAGATAATATTTTTCTAAAATAGGATCCGGCTTTTGAAAAAATAAACAGCGGGTCATATCCGATGCATAATTATCAAAGACTACTCCAATATCGACAAGAATGACATCGCCTTTTTTCAAACGTGTTTTAGAAGTTTTATGATGAGGAACAGCTGCATTTTCCCCGAAAGCAATAATAGGGTCAAACGCTAGACGCTCAGCTCCATTTTTACGGCAGTAAAACTCATACTCCAAAGCCAGCTCATCTTCCGTTATCCCCTCTTTAATTAAGGACTGAAGATATAAAAAACCCTGATAATTCAGTCTTGCCGATCGTTTAAGAATATCGATCTCTTCAGGATCCTTGATCACACGAAGATATTGCGTAGGATGAACAACCGCTTCAATAGTAAACTGTTCTTGCAGGCCTGAAAAAAAATTTTGATGATTTTCATAACTGCTGATACTAGTACGATGACTATCTACAATTACTCTATTTTCTTTTTTTGCCCGATGAAGATAAAAATTTTTAATATGCTTCTTGTCCAAGAGTTCAACGGGACATAAAGCTGTTTTTTTTGCTCTTTCCAAATATCTTCCGTCAACAAACAGACAATGTTCATCCTGATGAACCACTAATTGACCGATCGAAGGTAAAATGCCCGCATAATACAAAATAGCATGAGGCTCTTCCAATAAAAGAAAGTCCCAGCCATTTTCTTTCATATAAGCTTTTAATTTTTTCATTCGCGCATGATAATTCATACATAGCCCTTTCTTAAGTAAATATTTTTTCCAATCTTTTCTTATCCATTAAAACCATCGTCGCCCTGCCCAAGGGATCCCGATATGGATCATCGCAGTTTAAAAGTTCATCTAATATTTTTTCCGCTTCATAAATGGAAAATCCTGTTTTCGATGTTCTTGAAAAACGGCAGATATTCTGTGCAAGTTTACGGTTAAAGGTCTGCTTGGCTATTCTGCTTTTGGAAAACTGAATGATATCTTCCAGTATCTGTAAAAAAAGTTCTTCAAAATTCTTTTCATCAAATGTTGTAGGAATACTGTCGACCACTAATAGATTATCTTGTAAAAACCGAAAAGATATCCCCATATTTTGCAAAACGCCACTTTGTTTTTCCAAATATTTTCTGTCCTCCGGACGAACAGATATCTGCAGGGGAAAAGCTAAATCCTGCGATACAATTGCCTCTCTTTTTTCAAAAAAATGTGCAAACCTCTCAAAAACACATCGCGCATACGCCGCATGCAAATCAATGATAATCATCCCGCTTTTATCTTCATTTTGTTCTAAAAAAAGACGGGCAGGCATTGTTTTGCCGTTGACAAATGCATAATTTTTAGCAATCTCATAAATCTGTATTTTCTCTTTTTTTTCAAAGGGCTCTTCAAACATCTGCATCTGCACTTGCGCCGGATCCATTATAGCTAAAGAAGGCTCATATGAAGAAGAAACAGAAAACGCCGGCTTGGATTCAAACACTTTTTCATTAATCGAAAAAGAACAGGGCAAAGCTTTTTGCAGACTTTGGGAAACCGCCTTGATAAAAAATTGACGCAAATAAGCCTCTTCACGAAAACGGACTTCCTTTTTTTGAGGATGGACATTCACATCCAGCAAAAGCCCCGGCATAAAAAGATGTAAGAAAAAAACAGGATATACCTGCTCTTGGATTCGAGTCCCATAACCTTCCTTGACCATCTGAGAAATCATATGTGACTGCACACAGCGATTATTCACAAACAGCTGCTGATAAAGCCGTGTTTTTTTAGAAAAAGAAGGAAAGCCAATCGCCCCCTGCAGATGAAAAGGGCCTTCCTGATAATCAATCGTCAAAAGATGCTCGGCAATCTCCTGCTTATAGATGGACTGTGCCCGCTGAATAAAGGCCGATAAAAAAGAACCTTCCTGCGGCTGCAGATCTAAAAGATCGGTATCATGCGAAACAAGTTTTAAGCCCACATGAGGATACGCTAAAGCTAATTGCACTGCAGCTTTATGGATCTGCGATAAATTGGCTGTTTGTGATTTTTGAAATTTCTTCCTCGCCGGCACATTATAAAAAAGAGATTTCACTTCTACCGTTGTTCCTGTTTTGCGGTATGTCGGCTCTTGCAAAACAACAGATCCATTTTCAACATGAACCTGATAGGCCTGGTTATCTTTTGCGCTTTCCATGATCATTTTCGATATCGATGCAACCGAAGCTAAAGCTTCACCGCGAAAACCCATTGTTAAAATCTCTTCCAAATCCTGAAGAGAGACGAGTTTAGAAGTCGCATGGCGGCAGATGCTCATTTTCAGATCTTCAAGGTTCATGCCGCTACCGTCGTCTTCGATGCGAATAAGCTGCAGGCCTCCCCCTTTTATGGAAATACGGATATTTTTCGCCCCTGCATCGACCGCATTCTCCACAAGTTCCTTGACCACAGAAGCAGGATTTTCTATCACTTCGCCTGCTGCGATCTGGTTAATAATCTGATCGGATAAAAGCTGAATGGTACTTGTCATAAAAATTTCAAATAGTATGGGAGCCGATGATAGCTGGGATACGCGATATAATGATAATTATTATCATGATATTTATTACGCTTTCGTAAAAAGCGGTGCAAAGACCCTACATCCGCCCATTTTAACGGACGAAGCGTAAATTGATCGGAAGTCATAAAGGCAAAATTAAAATAAATCTCATATTCGGAAGCGGAAGATAAATTTAAAAATTTCTGATCGATACAATCAATAAAGGCACGCCAAAATTCTTTGCCATGTTCTTTTTCCACAGATTCAAATAATTTGTCCAATACAGGTTTTTGCATCAGCATACAATGACAAATGCCCGAATGTTCAGGATAGACCTTTTTAAAACCCGGCACCAGCTTTTGTGCATGCACAAAATAAGGCTCATGATTTTCTCCACTGACATTAAAATAAGCTCCTCCTGTCTTTTCATTAAAAAAATCGACGGGATTTAAAAATACAACATCCGCATCCAGAATAAAAACATTGGAAGAAATTCCTTCAATTACGTAAGGAGCATACAGCTTGATCAGCTGCTGAAACAGCCAGCCGATACGGTTGGCTTTTGATTTTAAATACTTTTTCGCATTGATCGGATTTTGAAATATCTGCAGGGAAATATCATAAAAAGAAAAAGGAAACTTATCTTCAGGTATCCATTCCGCCTTTTTGGTCAGCCTTTCTTTTGACACCACCATTACCCGCCGTACGTTTTTCCCATACTTGCGGATAGCATCAATAGAATGATTCAGCGTCGGCAGATCTTTTCTTGCACATGGAATCAAAACATCTATGGGATCCTCTTTATTAAACTGATATTCATGAGAGCTCCCAAGAGCACAAATACAAAGAAAACTCATCAGACAAACTAATCGCATAAATAATACCGATCTTTTTGATGGAATTTTAAAAAATATCCCCAATAACAGCAATGCTTCATTTTTTATTCATTGTAAAACGGCTTTACACCCTCACCGTTTTTTTTATCAGGATCTATTTAAAGATATTGAATTAAAAAAAAAGAGTTTTTGTTAACCTGTTGTTTAGATAATCTAAAACTATATGAAAAAGTCCAAACAGTTTCACTTAGCAAAAATAATCGTTACAACCCTTCATGAGAAAGGATATGTCGCCTATTTTGCAGGAGGATGGCCAAGAGATTATTTGCTGGGAGAGCCTTCCTATGATATCGATATCGCTACTAGCGCCTCTCCGCAGACGATCCAGGCACTTTTCCCCAAAACCATCCCCATCGGCTTAGCCTTTGGCATCGTAATGGTCGTGATCGATAACCATACTTTTGAGGTTGCCACCTTCCGAAAAGACATCGACTATCAAGACGGCCGCCATCCCTCGCATGTAGAATTTTCAACAGCGCAAATCGATGCACAGCGACGGGACTTTACGGTTAACGGACTTTTTTACGATCCTTTGCAGGATCAGATCATTGATTATATAGATGGGAAAAAAGATCTTGAGAATAAAATTATCCGGGCTATCGGCAATGCCCGTCAGCGCTTTGAAGAAGACAAATTACGGATTATTCGCGCGATTCGGTTTGCTGTGCGCCTGCAGTTTTCCATAGAAGAAAATACTAAAAAAGCCATTCATGAAATCAAGGCTTTTCTTTTTCCTTCTGTAGCCATCGAAAGAATCTGGCAGGAATTTCAAAAAATGGAGGCTTTTTTAAAAGAAGGCGTGCACCTGCTGCTAAATGCCACACCGCTTCATTCGGAACAGACTGAATCGCTGAACCACGGTGAACGCAAGACTGGTCTGATCTTCAACATATCAAACTTGCCGTTCCAGATCGACACCTACAAGGACAATCTCCAGTCCGGGTTGGGGATCAAGTTCCCAGTCGCAGAGTCGGGGTACCTCCGAGTGCTGATAGACCTGTATTTCTATCACCACAAGGCCACCGATCAGTATCACATCAATACTGGGATCGCAGCGGCCTACGAGGTCCATACTGGATCCAGACGGATGCGGCCCTACTTCGGGCCGGTACTTGGCGCAGGCTTCGCAGCAACCCCCGAGTTTGGCTACGATGTCTACGGCGGCTTGTTGCTCGGTGCAGAATGGAG
>CAZULH010000019.1:13194-14007 GCA_964621105.1 uncultured bacterium | reverse complement strand
AAGACATTAGGGCCAATATTTTTATTAATTCGATTTTTTAGAATTTCACTGATATTTTTTAAAGTTCTTACATCCCTCTCTACATATGTATGCAGATAATTCGAATGCCATTCTTTTGGATTGAGATGTTTATCATAAATTTTAGGATAAAAGCCCTGAAAAAGCAATTGCTCTAAATTAGCAGGAATATTATTTGATTTCTTTAATTCTGATAAACACAACGGCAACAAATGAAAAATAGACACGCGTCCCGCTAAAGACTGGGATATCTTTTCAAGCAAAAGAAAATTTTGAGATCCTATTAAAATAAATTGCCCCGGTTTGTTATTTTCATCTGCTATTGCCTGTATATAAGAAAAAAGCTCTGGAACATGCTGCGCCTCATCTATGATTAATTTTCCTTTATTATCCGCTAAAAAGGCTCTTGGGTCATTTTTGGCATATGTGCGCAAATCGATATTTTCAAGATTAACATATTTATAATCGTTTTTAAAAAGTTCTTTAACTATCGTAGTTTTTCCAGATTGCCTTGGACCGGTTAAGGCTATAACCGGATAGGATTTAGCCGATTCTTTTAACTGGCCAGCTAACTCTCTAGGTATCATTATCAGCCCTCTTGTACATATTTGTAATTATATCTTGGCCTGGACAATTTGCAAATGAGATTTACATTTTGTCCAACTCAGTGCAAATGCCTATATGTGAGTTCTTTATGAAGTGCACATATAACCCTGCCTAATGTAAATTTCTTCTCTATTTTAATTACCGGCCATGTTATTTTTCTTAAAAACCAAAAATCACTATGAATAAAGT
>CAZULH010000019.1:0-13184 GCA_964621105.1 uncultured bacterium | reverse complement strand
TACTAATCACCTTTTTTTTCTGCATTTTCTTAAGCGCATACTGGCTCTTTCATCTAGATCAAAAAAAAGAGCTTATACAAAAAATCGCCGATCCCTCCAAAGACTTTGTCTCTGTCGAATATAAAGGACAGCTGGGCAACTGCCTCTTTCAAACAGCCGCCGCCATCAATCATGCCTTAGAAAATAACTGCCAACTATGCATCCCGCCAAAATTAAAAAGACGCAATCACTTAAAACATATCCTCTGGAGAGTGCCCTTCAATAAAAAAATAAAAAAAACAAAGATCGTATACGAACAGCAGCCCCCTTTTAATTATGAGAAAATCCCTCAAATGCAAGATGTGCGATTAGAAGGATATTTCGAGTCTGAATCTTTCTTTTTGCCTCACAAAAAAGAAATCACAGAACTATTTAGCCCCTCACGCAAAGAAAAAGCTTATCTAAAAACAAAATTTCGAAAAATTCTGTCTCACCCGCAATCGGTAGGCATTCATATTCGTTCTTTTTATAAAGACTGGAAAGTCAACCCCTGCCACTTTTTTAAATCTTTTCCCGCTCCTGATCTAGCTTTTATTAAACAGGCGATTGATCAGTTCGATGAAGACGCTCTGTTTTTTGTTTGTTCCGATCACATTGAATGGTGCAAACAGTTTTTAAAAGATATTCCCAGAAAATTTATCTTTATCCAAAACCAGAAGACGCATCATGACTTTTTTCTTTTGACCCAATGCAAACACCTCATCATGAGCAACTCCACCTTTTCCTGGTGGGCCGCTTATCTCAATGAGAACCCCGATAAAAAAGTATTCGTACGTTCGCCATGGTTTATGGATCCGAATAGAAAATCTGAAGATATTATCGTCAACAACTGGCAGGTGATTACAAGAGATGCAAATATCCCCGTTCCCGATTTTTCTTTTTAACCAATCAGTTGGTTGATTTTTTCTTCTGTTAAACGAAAAACCGTCCACTCGCTCATAGCCGCAGCACCGATTTTTTTATAAAACCTTATCGCTTTTTCATTCCAGTCCAATACCCACCATTCTACACGGCCGCAACTGCGTTCTTTCGCTAAACGGCATATTTCTTTTAATAGCGCTTCGCCATATCCCCTTCTGCGATAGACTTCTCTTATATAAAGGTCTTCAATATAAATACCCTTTTTGCCTAAAAATGTAGAAAAATTATGAAAAAACAACACAAACCCAGCAGGCCCTTTTTCCGCTTCAGCAATTAAAACCTCAGGCCCTTTAGGGTCATCAAAAAGGCTTTTTTTTAAGATACTCTCATCGGCTATAACTTCTTTTCCTAGCTTTTCATATTCTGCCAATTCTTTAATCATTTGAAGCACAAGAGCAACATCTGCAATTTGAGCCTTTCTAATCTTTAGCTGATAATTTTCCATAGAAGCATCCTTTATTGCTGTGTATTGAAAAGACCCTTTTGAAGAACAAGAGGTTTGTTATATTTACAACAAAACCTCTTTTTTTTTCGTAAATTTAGAAATAAATCCCTAATGAAGCTGTAAGTCCATGCAGGGTTGTATTGTTATTTCTAATTGTCGTTACTTTCCCTCCAAAAAAACTCGATTCGAACGGTATAATGATATCATGAAGATTAAACCACGTCTGCGCTTCATATAAAGCAGACAATCTTATCCCAATGTTTTTCGTGTCATACATCCAGCCAAATCCAAGAGCATACTGAAACGTTTCGACAAATTTGGTTTTCTTCATAGTATAAGATTCCATCGGATCTTCAAAAATGGTCACTGTTTCCGTTTGCGACTGCTTCCATCTTCCCAATAAAGAAGATCCCTGTAAATTAGCTAAGAATTGAAATCCTGCTCCCAACTGCTGCTGCAGATCCGCCCCAACAGTAACGCCCCCGCCTGAATACTTCCAGTCAGTTTTTGTCGTTTCAATATCTGTTGCAACCAACGCATATTGCTTGGTCACCCAGCTCTGTTTGATAAAGGCCCCTTTTAATCCACCAAAAATTCCCAATATCGTACAGCCGTTAGAAAAAAGAGACCCTCTTTTAGCTACGAGTAAATCAGGCACATGATAATGGAGATTGATCTTACTTGTAAGTTTAATCACTCGATTTGCCGTTGTTGTATCAAAAGCACTATTTAATGCCGTTGTTCCTGAAGTCGGTCCGTCAACGCTATTAAAACCTTTGGAATAATAAAAGATATATTGGCCCAACACTTCCAGATCATCATGATTGACATAACCAAGTTTAACCCTGCATCCCGGCTTCCAGTCAAAATCAGCAGCTTTATAATTTCCTAAAGCCCCCTGTATTGAATGCTCGCCGGATCCTGCTGCTCCCGTTATTGTCGGTGAAATGGCATATTCCAAATTAGTTTCATATACCGTCCAGTACAAAAAAGAAAAATCCATTTGAACAGGATGAATATTTCTTACACACTTACTTTCCATCTCATTATTTTGATAAAACCGGGTTTGAGAAGAATCAACTTTCCTTTCTTGTTGCGGCTGTGAAGTTGTTTGCTCATCATCACTTACAACATTTAATTGTTCTAAAAAAACCTCTTGTTCTAGCACCGGCTGTTGCCCATCAACATCTGCATATAAACTAAAAATCAAACAATAAACCGTAATAAAAAATACTCTTTTCATGTTCCCCGTCCTTTAAAAAAGATAAAACAAATGTTAACTAAAAAATATGATTTAGACAAATTTTTTCTACATTATTGATGTTCGACAAAAAAATTTCTTCTTTTTGCCTATAAAGTGAAATAAAAGGCTCAACAATATCATATTCATACCCCTGGATAAAGTCTTTGCCGGAAACAGCATTCTTAAATTCTTTTTCTACCAGCCCTGACCAATCCTTATCATCTTTATGTCCCCATGAGCACACTTTTTTTAGCATTTCTTCTTTAGAGCGCACCCAGCTGTAATGATGGACCATCGGCTTGTCATCAGGCCCCATCACCTTGCGTATTTTTTTACGTTTTTTCAGATCATACAAAGCATTTCGCTCTTCTTTTTGCAAAAGCAACTTCTTCGATATTTTCTTCTTTTTTATCAATACACAGGAATCTTCAAATACTTTTGCCCGATAGCGGATATCACGGAAATACCAGTAGTTGGCTAATTTCATTACATGGTACTTCCGATACTCTTTTGTATCGAGCCACGTTAAAAATTTTTCACTGTCAATAATCTCGTCCGCATCTAAAAATAATACATACTCTATATCTTTTCGAAGATGCAAATACCCCAAATACCGAGAAAACGAATGCCAAAAATTATTTCCCCCAACTTTTTGATAAATCTTTTTCGGCACAGCCTCTTTATCAAAAGGATAAAGAAAAAACTCGCAGTCAGGAAAATGAGAAAAAACAGAAAAAAGGGCTTTTTCATCTTCAGGCCGCCCATCAAAAAAATGGTCGCAGACAGGCACGATAATCTGTTTGGAAAATTTCTGCGCCTTTTCAATACAGGCAAAAATAAACGGCAAATCGTTTGAACAAAAATTTATTATCGTCGCTAAATTATGCATAAGACTTTTCGTTTCCTGTATTTTAACGATGATCATTATCGACAAAAAAAGAAATTAAGGCTAAAAAAAAAGTAACCAAAGGTAGAGAAAATGTCTTTGAAAACAGCCCTGCTGATTATCGATATGCAAAATGATATCTGCCATCAAGACGGTATTTTTAGTAAAAACGGCCTCGCCTCTTCTTCTATTTTTACTATTATTCCTAATCTTACAGATGTCATCAGCTTCTGTAAAAAAGTGTCTGTCCCTGTTATTTCTATCCGATTAACCGTATTCGAAGATGTCCATCATCGCCCCGCCGGCTTAAAAAATATGCAAAAGCTCTATCCCTTTCTAACAAAAGAAGGCTGTCGAGAAGCTACATGGGGTCATGAAATTATAGAGACGCTGCCGAAACCTGATTATTCCGTCAGAAAATGGACCCTTTCTGCATTCTATCAAACCGAACTGGAGTATATCCTGCAGGCACTGGAAATTGACTCCCTTCTTATAGGAGGTTTTGCCACTAACGGTTCAGTTGAAACTCTTGCAAGAGATGCCTTTTCTCGAAATTATGCCGTTACTACCCTTTCCGATTGTGTTGCCAGCTACAGTGAATCTTTGCATCAGTCCTCTCTTGTCAACCTGCAGATTTATGGGAAAATTCTGCCATGGAAGGCTTGGCAAAACCAATATGAACAACAAATGGTACCATCATGAATATAGTTATCCTAGGCGCTGGACGAATCGGTCAATATCTTGCAAAGATCTTATCGAAAGAAGAACATAATGTGATTGTTATCGATAAAGATAATCTCTCTTTGCAGAATATCGAACGCTCTACCGATGTGGCCACTTTTCATGGATACGGCGCCACAGTAAAAACACTCGAAGAATTATTAGAAAGTGAACCGACTCATTTTATCGCACTAACAGGATCCGATGAAACAAACCTTGTTGCAGCTTCCATAGCAAAAAATTTAGGCTATCCCATCACCATTGCCCGAGTAAAAGAAATCGAATTCCTTACCCGCTCGCGTTTAAATTTTAGTAAAATGTTCTTCGTCGACCATTTTATATCGATCGAAGTGCTGACTGCCTATAATATCTTAAAATCAATCATGAACCCCCAAGACCTCGCCCTAGAAAGTTTTGCCCATGGCTCTATTCAAATGAGGACCGTCGTTATCCCCAATAGCTGGAACCAGTCTCACATCCCTATCAAGAACCTCTCTCTGCCCCAGGAAATGATCATTAGCGTCATTCGCAGAAAAGAGATCGATAATGATGATAATGAAAAAGAAAATATTATTTTCCCTCATGGCGAAGATCATATTCAGGTCAACGACGAAGTCACCATCATTGGAGAAAATTCCTGCATGCAGCAGGTACATTACCTCTTTCAAACTCCCGAAAAGCAAATAAAATCCGTAATCATAGCAGGAGGCAGCCCCGTTGCCCTGCACCTTGCCCATATTTTAGAAAATATGCAGGTCCACGTAACCATTATCGAACAGGACGAAAAAAAATGTCAGCAGCTTGCCGATGTATTTAAAAAAGCTGTCATTATCCATCATGATGCCATGGACCTGAACTTTTTATTAGAAGAACAGGTTCATAATACCAGCGCTTTTATCGCCTGTACCGCTCATGATGACTCTAATTTATTAATTTCCCTTCTTGCCAAACAGGCAGGATGCAAACAGGTGCACGCCCTTGTATCCGATATCGACCTTGCACCGCTTTTACGCTCTTTTAATATCCACTTTTCCGTTTCTGAAAAAATCAGCATCTCCAACCGTATCCTTTCGCTTATTCATGAACAGTCTATTTCCTCCATCGCTTCTTTATATGATAATCAGGCAAAGGTCGTTGAATTAAAAGTATCGCAAGATTCAGAACTTATCGGCATCCCCATTTATGAACTTTCCAAAAAACTGCCTAAAAACTTATTGATCGCCGCTATTGAAAACCGCGGCCATGTCATGATCGGAAAAGGAACAAGGATCCTCTCTCCGGGAGATACTATCATTATAATTACAAGCCCTGAGCATATGCATGAACTGCAAGAGTTATTTTAACAAAGAGATAAGCCGTGCTATTTAAAGAAATTTTCAGAATGATCAGCCGCTACCTCTTTTATTTCTCCTTCCTAATCTTTATTCCCCTTTTCGTCAGTATCTACTATGAATTTATCGCTAGCCCCGAACTTAATCCCCAGCCTCCCTGCACAATGGCTTTTTTAATTACGATCGCTATTTCTTTTTTTATCGCTTTTTTATTTTATCTGTTGGGGAAAAAAGCAACCGGCAATCTCTATCGCAGAGAAAGCATGCTCCTTGTCGCTATCATTTGGATCATTACCGCTTCTATCGGCGCCCTTCCTTTTTATTTCAGCAACACCCTTAATAATCCTATCGATGCTTTCTTCGAATCCATGTCTGGGCTTACAACAACAGGGGCAACAACATTTGCCGCAAAAGAATATAACTCCAACGACAAGGAAATACCCATATCCGAGGTCAATATTCATGTGCCCACCCGTAAATATGAGTATTACGGAACAATCACGCCCGTCCGCAACCCTGTATCCCACAAAATCCTATATTCCGGAACAGAAGCCGTATGTAAAGGACTGCTCTTATGGAGAAGTTTTCTTCAATGGATCGGCGGTATGGGGATTGTCGTATTATTCTTGGCCGTCCTGCCTGCTTTAAATGTCGGAGGAAAATTCCTCTATCAGATGGAAGTCCCCGGTCCTACAAAAGATACTCTCGCCCCGCGTATTAAAGAAACAGCTTCCCTACTATGGAAACTCTACCTGGGACTCACAGTTGCCGAAATATACCTTCTCCTTTTAACCAACCATCAGATGCCCCTTTTTGATGCTTTCTGCATTACTTTTTCCAATCTTTCTACCGGCGGTTTTACCGTTAGAAACGCCAGCATCGGCGCCTATAATAATGCATGGACAGACTGGGTCGTTATGCTTTTTATGGTCTTCGGAAACATCAATTTCGCCCTGTATTTTTATATCATTAAAAGAAAACTGCAAAAATTAAACGATCCCGATTTTCTTTTCTTCCTGGCATTGATCTTTACAGGATCCGTGATCGTCACCTATTTTCTAATCGGACAGCCTCAGTCCATGCTCGACGGAACCGTTAAGGGAACGTATAGCCTGGCTTCCGCTATCCGTTACGGTTTTTTTCAGGCAATATCAGCGCAGACATCGACAGGCTTTGCTACCGCCAATTATGACCTTTGGCCCTTTCCTTCACAGATGTTTATGCTTCTTTTAATGCTGATAGGCGGCATGTCAGGATCAACGGCCGGAGGTATTAAGTCTACCCGTATTTTAATCTTGTTTAAAATCATTATCGATAAAATCAACTCTCTTTTTCGTCCTGATGTGGTAAAAAAACTAACGATTGGAGAAAAAGAAATTGCTAAAGACACAGCTTCCACTGCTATGGCATTTTTCTGTCTGACAATATTTTTTGTTACAACAGGAACCGTTCTTTTAGTATTAAATGGAATCGATCCTGAAACATCGATCGGAAGCATTATATGTATGATGCATAACGTTGGATTTGCTTTCCGAGCAGCCGGGCCATTATACTCTTTTGCTTTTTTCCCGGCTTTTGCAAAAATCGTATCCGCTCTATGGATGCTGCTCGGAAGACTCGAATATTTTGCTATTCTGCTACTGCTGATTCCGGACTTTTGGCGGAGAAAGCGCTACTGATCTCTTTCCCACTACAAAAATGTAAGCTGAAATCTTTTCTTCCAAAACGCGCTCCCGGTCCATAAACCACGTTCACATTAATGGCTCGGCTTTCAGATTTGATTGAAAAACCCTTGTCTGTTTTTATTACCTGCTTAATAACTTCGTTGTTAAGTTCTTTTTGCAGCTGAGGATGACTCAAAATCGATTTAAGCTCTTGCAATGTCGACTGATAGGAATTAGCAAATAGAGAGCCGCCTAAACATAATCCTAAAAATAATATTTTTTTCATTTCTTTTATCTCCTTAAAAGAATTTTTTATCAATTTTCTGTTTAACAATAAAAGATCATCTGAATTTTTAAAAAGAAGAATTATTGATACAGCAAATACTTTTGTCTTCTTTCCAAAAACTTCTCCCTGTTTTCTTTATCATAAGAAATCATCTTCCACGCAGGATATTTTTCCGTTTTCATTAATCTATAAATCTCTTCATTCCCATTGGCCATGCAAAACAGCTTCTTTTGAAAACTACTTTTTTCTAAATGGGCTAAAACTTCTTGCGGATAAAGACTCTTTAACATGCCGATCAAAAGATACTGCACCATAAGGGGACGAAACTTTTTTTCATCGGTAATATTAATCATGACTCCATGACAGTTCTCACCCTGATATTTTCCATAAAAAGGCTTGAAATGGAAAGGTAGAAAAATAACCCCCGGCAATTTCTGTTCATTGAGCCTTTCTGCAAATGATTGCGCTTCAATCCACGGCGCTCCCAAAATCTTAAAAGGAAGCGTATAACCGATCCCGATATTAACCAGTCCCAGCTCTCCCAAAATTCCCGTCGCAGGATAAAAAAAGGCCGTTGAAGATTCAGGAATATGCGGGCTTGGCGGCATCCACACAAGTCCTGTTTTAGCAAAAGTCATTTCTCTTTTCCATCCATCCATCGGTACAACTGTTAAATTGCAGTGAATATTGTATTCCTCATTAAAATATTTGGCCAGCTCGCCTACGGTCATGCCATGGCAATAAGGAATGTTGATATATCCAATAAATGAGCGCCACTTCTCTTCTAACATGGGACCGTCTACCAACAGCCCTCCCAAAGGATTCGGCCTGTCTAAAACAATAACGTGTTTATCATATTTTTTTGCTTCTTCCATCACATAAAAAAGAGTGGAAATATAGGTGTAAGAACGTGTGCCGATATCCTGAATATCATAAATAAGCACATCGACTTCTTTTAACATTTTTTCCGTCGGTCTTTTTGTCTTTCCATGCAAACTGTAAATCCGAATATTTTCAAAAAAAGAGCCTCCCACTTTTTCATTGGCATAATGATTACCGAAAAAACCATGCTCCGGCGTAAAAATAGCCGCTATTGGAATATGATTGTCCCTAAAACGGGCAATCGTCGGCTGCAGATTATGATCTAAGCTCGTATGATTGATAACTAAGCCGATCCGTTTTTTCTGCAATGTCTGAGAAATATTTTTTTCAAAAAACACATCAATACCGGGCTTAACCTGCCCATATCCCAGACAAATAATGAGCAAAGCCAAGACAATTTTACATCTCATAATTATTCCCACACGTTGTAAAAAATAGAATTATATGAAAAAAGTTTTGTGTAAAGTCTGTTTTTTGGTATAGAATTTCTTTCTAAAGAGATGATTCTTATCATGAATCAAAAAAAAATAAGTCCGCACCATAACTTGATCTGTGACATTTTACAAAATGTTAAAGGCAAGCCCCTTTCTTTGGAAGAGCGTCAAAAGCTCTCTATTGATCTCTCTTCTCTTTTTTTAAAAGAGGCCATTCACAATCTCACGGCCTCTGAAAAAAAAGGTTTTTCCATATTGTCGAAGATGATTGACAATCCCAGCAACAAGGCCTTAATTATTCAAATCATCGATATCTGTTTCCTCAGCCGCAGCCCTTCCCGCATTGTCGATAAAATGTTATACCTTCTTGCCAAATACCAAATTCCCAGCAGCCTTTCTTTTCTTCATCAGACGATGTTTTTTCTTTTTCAATACTTCGGCTCCTTTTTTCCAAAATTCTTTTATTCCTACTTTCAAAAAACCCTGCGATCGGAATTTTCCTCCATTATTATCCAGGAAGAAACACTGGCCAACTATACCGCTCAAAAAAGCAGCCGTAACTATAATATTCACTTCTATCGCCCCAATACTTCTGCGATAGGCAATCAGGATGCTCAGGTTAAACTTCATCATTATTTGGCTGATCTTGCCAACCCCAAAATCCATGCCATTTATGTTAAATCTTCCTCTTTGGTCTATCATCTCTCTTCTGACAATTGGGATTTTCATTTTCAGCAATTATGCTTACAGCTTCGCATTCTTTTTAAGGCCGCATGCGATAACCCTATAAAAAAAGAAAATACAAGCCATCCCAAATCCATTACCTTGTGCGCAGAACTTTATTCTAATTTTTCCTTGATTTTAGCTGCATTTAAACAGGTTTTAAATGAAGAGGATTTTCACGCATATAGCCCTAGGATTGTCCTGCAGGCATACTTCCCCGATGCATTTGAATTACAGCAGCAATTAACAGAATGGGCAATGGAACGCCTCAAAAAAGGTCATTCCCCCATAGGCATATGTCTGGTTAAGGGCAGTTATCTTTCCAAAGAACATAGCATAGCATCAAAAAAAAATTGGCCCAGCGCCTGTTTTTTATCTAAATCGCAAACCGATGCCAATTTTAAAAAAATGCTGCTGTACGGAGCCCTTAATGAACATATCCGCGCCGCCAATATTACCGTTTGTACACATAATCTTTTCGATATCAGCTTCGCCCTGCTCCTGCAGCAGGAACAGGAAGTCTCTTCTTACATGACATTTGAAATGTTTGAAGGCTTTTTGCCTCATGTGCAAAAAACATTAAAGGACGCCCTTCATTCATTAAATATCTGCTGTGCAATCTCATCAAAAGAAGAGTTTGCCCGCTCCATGAATTATCTTACCCGCAGAATGGATGAATTAACCCTTCCCGATCATTTTCTCTCGCAATTTTTCAAGTTAAAACCCGATTCGCCGCTTTTTGATGAGCTTGCTGGTCAATTTATAGAAAGCTGCAAGGAAATTTCTTCCATCAGCTCTCTTCCAAGAAAAACACAAAATAGAAACCTGCCTCCAAAAGAAAAAGATTTTTTCTCCCCTTTTGACAACGATCCTATAATTGATCTGAGCATAAAAAATAATCAGAAATTTGCAAAAGAACTGATAGAGAAATGGAAAAAGCCCCAGCCTGTATCTCTTCCTCTTGTTATCGGTGAAAATACCATCCAAGATAATGAAGATGGAAAAGGATATGACCCCTCCAACCCCCATCAGCCTTTATATACATACTGCCAGGCATCAAAAGAACAGATCCTACAGACAATTGAAATAGCTAAAGATACCGAAGAGTCCTGGCGTCATATTCCCGTCGAAAAAAAACGTGAGCTGATTTTAAATATTGCTCAGGAGTTTCGAAAAAATCGTCATCAGCTGATCGGCTCAACAATGGCCGATATCGGAAAGACACTGCTGGAAGCTGATGCTGAAGTATGCTCGGCAATCGATAATATTGAATATTATTGTCTGCGTATTACCAAGCTGTTAAGCAAAACAGACCTTGAGTGGAAGCCTAAGGGTACCTGCCTTGTAATTTCCTCAAGAAGCTTTCCCTGTTCAGCCCCGACAACAGGTATCATCGCTGCCCTAATTACCGGTAACTGCGTGATTTTTAAGCCCGCTCCAGATTCTGTTCTGCCCGCCTGGTTTTTAATTAAGGCCATGTGGCAGGCCGGCATTCCCAAAAATGTTTTGCAGTTTATTAACTGCAAAGATGAACTGACCGATAAATATTTGCTTCCCGATCCCCGTGTTTCTTTTGTCATTTCCACTTCAAAATTTCAAACAGCGCAAAAATTTCTCTCCGTCAATCCTTATCTCGATCTGACAGGCATTGCCAATGGCATCAATACGATGTATATCTCTGCTATGGCTGACCGCAAACAGGCGATTAAAAATCTTGTATCATCCGCTTTTAATTTTTCAGGACAGAAATACGGAGCAACCTCAATCGCCATTGTAGAAGACGAAGTCTATCGAGACCTGCATTTCCGCAAACAATTAAAAGATGCTGCTGAAAGTCTTCCTGTCGGCAGCCAATGGGATCTTAAAACCTTTATCAATCCCCTTATTCAAAAACCCGACGAAACTCTTCTCAAACAATTAACAACTCTAGAAAATAACGAAAAATGGCTGCTAAAGCCTAAACAGGATCCTCAAAACCCCAATATCTGGAGCCCCGGCATAAAATATGATGTCAGTGCTCATAGCGATTGTTTTAAAACACCTTACCTCGGCCCCGTTTTATCCCTCATTAAAGCAAAAAATATTCATCATGCTATCGAACTGATACACTCTATTCCTTTCGGCCTTTCCGCAGGCTTACAAAGTCTTGACGAAAGAGAACATCATATATGGCTATCACATGTTGAAGTCGGCAATTATTATATTAATCGCCAGATGAATGATTTTATCATCCGAAGAGAACCGTTTGGCGGATGTAAAAAAAGCAGCTTCGGCCAGGGCTTTAAGGAAGGCGGTCCCAATTTTTTAAAAACCTGCATGATCCCCTCACAAGTCAATATCCCCAAACAGAAACGCTCCCAAAATGAAAAAGTGAACAAGCTCACGCCCTTCTTGGAAAAAATCGATCTGACGGCAGAACAGCTAGGCCTATGGTATGCCAGCATCTCTAATTATGCGTTTTGGTGGAAACGGATGAAACAGCAGAGAGACCCCTCTAAAATTATCGGCCAGGACAATTATTTCGGTTATATCCCCCTTTCTCAAATCACTTTGCGCATCACCTCTTCCTCTGCTCCCTTGGATATTCTGCGCGTTTGCGCCGCTGCCCTTACCTGTGAGTCTCCCATGGAAATCAGCTACGACAGCTCGCAGACAGACGGTTCCAACCTTTTCTTTTTATTAAAAACTGTCGATGAAAAAGAAGAAGACCTATTAAAGCGTATTCGCAAAGGAGAAATCCAGCGTCTCCGCATGGTTGCAAAAGCCCCCAGATATTATTACGAGTCAGCGGCTGAAAGCGGCTGCTATATCGCCGATCAGCCAGTTTTAGCAAACGGAAGATGCGAACTTCTTCATTACATTCGTGAAATTACTATCAGCTACGACTATCATCGCAACGGCTGTTTGGGAATACGCGAAGGAGAGCTTCGCAAGCCCCTATTTTAACACTTGACTTTATTTTTAATAATTTTTAACTATCGGGTAGTGACAAAACATTTTTTACAGGAAATCTTTATGAAAAAATATATCTCTTTATTGGCTTTTCTTTTTACAGCCTCCATTTTTGCTTATCAAGATGATGCCGCTGATCCGGAAGATTACAAGGACAATGCAATCGAGCTGCCGTCAAAAACCGAGGAATCTCCTTACTGCAAAGTTCCAACGATCCCAGAAACTCCTGCTTATAGCGCTCCAGCAAGAACAAATGTCTGCGGATATTATGATTTTTATCTAAACGCTTCTTTCCTTTACTGGCAGAGTACGCTTGAAGGCCTGGAATTAGCATTTACTGTTGGTGCCACTGCGGCCGGCGTCGATGATTTTAATCTGATAAGCACAAGTACTGATAGTGTAGTCGGATTTGATTTTACATATAAACCAGCATTTAAAGTAGCTCTTGGATATAATTTTAATTACGATGACTGGACACTCAATTTGCAATACACCAGATTAAACTTTTCAGAAACAACAACATTAAATAAACCCACTAACAGAACTTTAAGAGCTAAATGGTTAGATTATGGCAATCCTTTTACAGTAGCCGCTCTAAACTCTCTTAAATCTTGCTGGAAACTTGATTTTAATATTTTTGATTTAGACCTTTCTAGAA
>CAZULH010000018.1:0-14695 GCA_964621105.1 uncultured bacterium | reverse complement strand
AAAATCCATCGACAACATTAAATCAGTTCTTGGAAAAGATAACGCTGATGACCTCTTCCGAGCAAAAAGAAGTACGGTCTTCCGTACGCTTAATGACGCTGCATAACGGTAAAGGATTGGAATTTCGCCTAGCCTTTGTTATCGGCATGGAAGAAGACCTTCTTCCCCATATCAACTGTAAGATCTCTGAAGAACAGATCGAAGAAGAACGCAGGCTCTGCTATGTCGGGATGACACGGGCAAAAGAGTTTCTCTATCTGACCTCCGCCACCTTTCATTTTATGTGGGGATCGGCAAAATTAATGCAGCCTTCCCGTTTTTTAAAAGAAATTGACACAAAATTTTTACAAGACCTTTCCAAGAAAAAATCTTCTGTTCTTGTTAAAAACATCCCTAAAGAACCTGAACTTTCAGAAAAAGAACACATCTTGCAATCAGGAATGAAAGTGCTTCATCAGGTTTTTGGAAAAGGCGTTATAAAAAAAGTTTATAATACCTCGTTAGGAGAAACCTATGATGTTTTCTTCGAAAGAATGCGTACAACAAAATCATTGGTGGCTAAATATGCAAAGTTGCAACAAATCCGATAATGCCGGTGTTTATCTCAATCCGCCTCTAACTTTTTCTCCCCAAATAATTTCCTGCGGATGTTTTGTCCAATTTAAAAAAACTTTTTTGTTCTTACAAAAAGCTAAAGGACAATGGAGTGAGTTTCTTTGGGGAATGCCCTGCGGTAAAATGGAAAAAAATGAAAATATTTTTGCTGCCATGCAAAGAGAAATGTTTGAAGAAACTACAATTAATTTAATGCAAACAGACTTTCATTTTGTAAAAAAATTATACATTATACAAAAAGAAGGCCGTCACAATTTACATCATGTTTTTTATTATAACTGTAAGGAAAAACCGTCTGTAGGATTATCCGACGAACATATTCATTATCAATGGCTGACGCAAGAAGAACTAATAAACGAAGATTTAATCCCGTTTCAATATGAGGTTTTTCTACAAGCCATCCCTGCATTGACGCAAAACCCTCTTAACAGAAATTAATTTTCCCCAGTTTTTATCTCTAAACCGCCATCCGGAAATATTGGGATAAAATGGACTTGGGTAAACAGCCTCTGCCCTGCTCCAGCCGGGAATCCATACATTTGCATAACGGCAGCTGCGAAAAAGAGTAACCGTAGGCAGCCCCAAGGCCGAGGCCAAATGCCCGATGCCCGAGTCATTGCCGACCATGCTTTTAGATTCATACACATATCCGGCAAGGTCATGCAAATTAGAAAAAGATTTGACCTCATAATCATCCGAAAGATCCTTTTCAAACGCTTCTTTTTCTTTAGGCGTCATGACAAAAACAGGATGGTTGCCTTGTTTTTTTAACCAATCTGCTAATTGCAGATATTTTTCTTTAGGCCAGTTTTTACCGGCTTTGGCACTAAGGGGGTGAATAATAATGCGTCTTGCATATTTACAAAACTGGAAGTTTTTAGGGGGCTGTATCCCATTGCTTTTTGTTACATCATCCAAATGTAAAACTGCTTTACATAGGCTTTTTATATTCTTGACCATGCATATTTCAGGAGAAAATTTTGCGTCCTCATAAAAAGGCTGGTTTTTCTTTTTGGAAACAGAAGGATTAATGACCAATACCTTATTTGGATATTGCTTTTTCCCTTCTTGAATCAGCTTCATGATAAATTTTGAAGAATCATCATAATTAATAAAAATACGCTCATATGCAGACAGTATTTCCTGCACCTGAAGCTTATCGCCGATCGGTAAAATAGGAAGATGAGGGAACCACTCTTGCAACTGATGTAAAACCAGTGGATGATAGGTATCAACCTGATAGCCGTTTTTAGAAAGATTATGAGAAAGCTGAAGACACAGTAGACCATCCCCTAGTCCCTTACAGGAAAATACCGCTGCTTTTTTCATGGGCAATCCTTCACTAACCGTTTAAAAGCCCTTTTAACCCGCCATGTTTCCACCATCACCTGCCAGTACTTGTCCCGCAGCCGCAACCCCTTAATATGAGGAAGCAATGGCCAGGGAGCGATTCCTATATTCATATAAAAATCAGGCTTCCAAAGAGATTTTTTTCTTTGGGACCGAAAAATCGTTAATGTCGGTATCTTCAGGGCTGAAGCCAAATGGCCGATCCCTGAATCATTGCCAATGCAATACCCGGACTCATAAATATAAGAAGAGAGCTCATCTAAATGCCTGCAGACAAGAAAAGAAAATTGATCATCCTTCCAATCCTGTCTTTCTTCTTCCGTCATAACAAAGACGGGTGTAAAGCCCGTTTTCTGCAGCCATTTTGCCAATTGAATAAATTTAGACTTCGTCCAGTTTCTATCCTTGCTTCTGCTAGTAGGATGAATAACGACCCTTTTGCTGTGTTTACGATAACCAAGAGTATCTTTGGGAACTAACCCATTGGCCTTTACCGGCATGGCAATAGAACATTTCTCTTGGCAGAAAAGCAGAAGATTTTCCGCCATGGAAATATCCCTATTAAATAAAAAATCCCCCGCCTGTTTTTTTCGGGTAGAAGGCAGAAGCAGACAGCCTTTTGCATCTGCTTCCTTTTGAACGGCCCGGTTCATAGATGTATGATCGGCATTAATGATACAGACATCAAATAGATCAACAAGATCCTTAACTTTTTCTGAAGACGGATACTTTTCAATAGAAATCCCGGGAAACCAATCTTGCATTTGTATAAGCAGATCATGAAAAACCCTTACCTCAACCCCTTCTCTTTTAAGATTATGGGCGATAATTAATGCGATCAGACCATCTCCCAGTCCAAAGCTGCAGAAAAGACCATATCTTTTCATTTTTTCCATAAGTTTTTATTCATAAATCAGATAAAAATTTCTTTTTCTTCTTCTTTGGAAGAATTCCATTCTATGCTATCTGAATATTTAGACCAAGAGGGTAAACGATGCAGGAAGGAAACTATCTAGTCTTTAAGCAGCAGCTGTCACCTATTATGACAAGAAAGATGCAAAAGGCCATTACTATCCTTCAAATGCCTATCATCGATTGTATCCAGTACCTGGAAAAAGAAATTCTCGAAAATCCCATTTTAGAAGAGTCTTTTTCCAATTATCGCGCCGCCGGTTCCTGTGAACCAAGGCATTTGCAAAAACCCCTTTCCCAATATGAATATCTAATGAACCAGGCTTCTTTGACCTTTTCCTGCAAAAACGATGTAAAGATCGCCCAATTAATTATCGGCAACCTCGATGATAATGGTTTTTTCACCTATCCTTTATCGCAGCTGTGCAAAAGCATTCGATGCTCGGAAGCAAGCGCTCAGAAGGTCCTGCAGGCTATCTGGCAGTTCGATCCTCCCGGTATTGCCGCATCTGATCTGCAGCATTGCCTTTTATTACAGCTAGAACAGACAAAAAAGATTAAATCACTAGCCTATTCTATTGTTTCCAAACACTTTTCATTATTAATTTCAGGGAAGATCCATCAGCTGCAAAAAGAGCTGCAACTGCCAAAAAAAATTATCCATCGCTGCATTGTCAATGAAATCCTTAAGCTATCCTTTCGCCCCGCTTCTATTTTTCATACGACCATCATTGAGCCCCTTATCCCCGATGTTGTCATTACTAAAGACCTAAACATCGAAGTACAGGAAAAATATCTCCCCACCATTACGATCAGCAAAAAATATCTCACCCTTTTTACAAACACAAAAAATAAAGAAGAGCGCGAATACATTAAAAAGAAAATCCAAAATGCCTATTGGCTGACGCAAGCATTGTTATATAGAAAAAAAACGCTGACTAAAATATGTGAATACATCTGCAAAAAACAAAAAGCGTATTTTGAAGGTTCTAATGAACTTGTCCCCATGAGCGTCAAAGAAATTGCCGCTGAGCTTTCTCTGCATGAATCCACCGTTCATCGAACCGTTTCGCAAAAATATATCTCCTGCCATAGCGGTATTTTCCTAATACGCAAACTCTTTTCAAGAGAGGTCAACCATCCCGATATTTCTTCGCAGCTGGTCATGGAATTCTTACAGAAAATGATCGAAAATGAAGATCAGAAAAAGCCGATTAGCGATAGTCAGATCTGTAAACAATTACATGAACAGGGCATTCAATGCGCAAGAAGAACAATCGGAAAATATCGAAAAAAATTAAAGATGCCCTCTTCTTCACAAAGAAAACGCAAATACTCACTGAAGAGGAACTGATTCCACATCAATAATCGCTTTTTGGGTTAGTCTCTCTAAAATAGCCACCGGTGATTTTTCCGGATTAACCAAGCTCAGCCTTGGAACAAGAAAAGTCTGTTTTAACAGCTTGTGCATATTGCAAAAACCATATGTCAGACTATCCGAAAAGAAAGCCCACCCTGAAAAGGACGGAAAATCAGTAAGCAGTTTATCTGCTGAAGTTTGATATTGGTTATTATCTTTAATAAAATGATGGATCATTTCCATATAATTGTCATAAGAAGAAGGAACATTTACAGAAATCCCTGCCGTTTTAAACAAAAGCTTCATTCTTCTGGAAAGAATAGAAGCCATCGACTCTTTTTTCTTATCAAAATTCAAAGAAGGCTCATTACTATATTTGTCTAATATTTCTTCTAATGTATCCGCTGTATATAGTTTTTTCTCTTCGGCTTCATCCATATTGATAAAAAAGGATAGAACACGGCTGCCTTTAGATGCTTTTTTTTCCAAAATATCCGTCTGTAAAAAATGACTTTTTTCTTTCCTGTAAGAATTAATAGGAAAATAACTGGTCTTGTCTGCCTGACAATTAGCATAAGGGATTAAGGCCTGTTTCAAAAAAACATCAATCCTTTTAGAAATTTCTTTCAAAAGATGGAAGCATCTTTTTTCTGAGCTTGTTTCTTGCTGCTGCAAAGCCTGAACCAATTGATCATCTAAAAAAATTTCTTTTAATGAAGGGAAATAAATGACATTTCCATATTCGAGCTCCTGACAGACAAGTTTAGGCTTATCGGTTTCTGAAGCCTGATATTCATCATAATTAATAATTTTTACCATGATCATACCCTCTTAAGTATATGCAGCGATTATACCGCAGACGCGTTTTTGCTTCTAGCAATCAGATTCAAAAAATATTTATTTAAAAATACACTATTATCCTTGAATGGCTTCAGCCTCTTGATAAGCAACTTTAGCAATATTTGCCAACACATAGAAGGGAATGGAATAGACCGCACATAAAAATAAATTGTGGAAAAGATTCCACTGCCACTTGATATACAGCCACGTCGTTGCAAGCGTATATTTTAAATATATCCATGCCGTATTAAGCGTATAAACAGTAAATTTATAGACAGTACTTAAAGCAACTAAACCAAATTTAACGCCGAAATAGGCAGCCCCTACTGCTGCAAGAAGGGCAATTGCATATAAAGCTATTTTTTTAGTACGGAAAAAACCGCTCATTGGCGCGGCTACCGGTTGCGCAGACGGATTGCCATGAGACAGGGACGGTGCTTGCAATGCCATGTTTCTTCTCCAAAGATTTTTTTACTGCAAAAGTATATAACAACAAAATAAATAGAAGCAAATACTTATGTAAGTTTAGAAAAATAACTACAATAAAGCTGTTGAAAACGAACGCTTTTTTTTACATTGGCAACAAAATATAAATAAATTTTTTCAGTTTTCCATCTAGAAAAATTTTGAATTTCCTTATCCGTCAGCCGCAATAAGACATATTGTGCCTTTTTACTGTCTTTTAAAATTATTTTTAGCTTCTTTTTTGCCCGTAACAAGACCCATCGCCGCCAAAAGAGCCTTTTAAGCCCCCAAATGGCATAAATAAAACAGCTGATGGAACAAAAAGAAAATAGGGGAAAAAAGAACGAATCAATAAAAGCCAGCGTTTGAAAAAAAAGGGTAAGACCCAATAAAACAACGAAAATCAACGATTCTTTAGGACTTTGAAAAATAGGCCCTAAAATACGCCTAAAGATAGAAGAAGAGGTCAAATACGCCAAATGCTCTTCAAATTTCGGCTCAGAAAAAGCCGCTCTGGCCGCATGGACGGCCTCATGAGAAAGGATCTCCTCTATCTGATAAATAGAAAAATAGGAGCCCTTTTTTAATCCTTTTTTTACCTGCAGGATGGGAATCGGTGTTTTTTTAGAGTCCTGTTCGATCTGCCATGTTGCCGCTCCCTCAAAAAACCGCAGATTTTTATTGTTAAAATACCCTAAAAAATATTCAGGAGAAAAATCATAAAAATTTTTAAGCTGAGCCTTTGTCCAGCTCCAAAAAGGCTTTTTGATCTTATTATCTTTTGTAATTGTAATATTGGCATTAAGCTTTTGAGGAAACTGATAAACTTCTTTTGTCAGTTCCACTCTTTTTTTAAACTGGTCCTCTGTTTCTAGGGGGCCTGCAATAAATCCCTGCCTGTTTAATTCAATCAGCTCTTCTATAGTGAACATATTCTACTCTATTTTCTGTGATTATGATGAACCATGCAGAATATTTCCTGAAGAAAAAAAATGATTTTAAATCAATCAAAACGTTATATTAATATGCAAATCAATAGTACTTTATACATTTTGAACCTAATTGGGAATATAATGAAAAAAATTTTAATGATCGTCGAATCCCCCGCTAAAATCAAAACATTAAAGAAGTTTTTAAAAAGCAATATTACCGTTGCTTCTTCTGTCGGCCATATCCGTGATCTTCCTGAAAAAGAGTTCGGCATCGATGTAGAACATGATTTTGAGCCCAAATATGTCAACCTCCCCAATAAAAAAGAAGTGATTCAGAAATTAAAGGCCGCCGCAAAAAAAGCAGATATCGTCTATCTCTCCCCCGACCCAGACAGAGAAGGAGAAGCGATCGCATGGCATATCGCTTCCATCCTACCGAAAAACAAACCCGTTAAACGGGTTGTCTTTTATTCCATTACAAAAAAAGAAGTTCTCAATGCTATTGAAAATCCGAGAGAAATTGATCAGGCCCTTGTCGATGCCCAGCAGGCACGCCGTCTTTTAGACCGTATCGTCGGATATAAAATATCTCCCATCCTAACAAAGAAAATCCGTAAAGGAAAAAAAGGCACTTCCGCAGGACGCGTGCAGTCGGTCGCTTTAAAGCTCGTTATAGAAAGAGAAAAAGAAATTGAACGTTTTCTTCCTGTTGAATACTGGAATATTTTCTCCTATTTGAAAACAAAAGAAAAGGACACGCCCTTTGATACCTTTATTTATTCAGTCAATGGGAAAAGGGTCGATAAAGAGAAAAAAGAAAAAGGCGAAAACATTTTTCTTATCCCCGATAAAAAAACGGCGGATGATTTAGTTAAGAAATTAGAAAAAGCCAAATTTACTGTACAAAGCGTACAAAAAAAGGAAAAGAAACGAAATCCGGTTCCTCCTTTTATCACATCAACCCTGCAACAGGAGGCCAGCCGTCATTATCATTTTGGAGTAAAACAAACGATGGGAATCGCCCAAAGCTTATATGAAGGGGTAGATTTAGGAGAACAAGGGACCGAAGGCTTGATCACTTATATGAGAACCGATTCTGTTCAGGTCGCCAATGAAGCTATCGATATGGCCCGATATCATATCAAAAATGAATACGGAGAAAAATATCTCCCTGAAAAACCCAGGTTTTACACCTCAAAAAAATCCGCGCAGGAAGCTCATGAAGCCATTCGCCCAACGAATTTGGACAATACCCCTGAATCGATAAAAAAACACCTTTCCTCCGAGCAGTATAAAATTTACCTGTTGATATGGCAGCGCTTTATCGCCTCGCAGATGAATTCTGCTGTTTACGATACCGTTTCCTGCGATATCGCTACCGATCAGCATATTCTTTTGCGCGCCAACGGCTCTATTTTAAAATTTCATGGTTTTTTATCCGCTTATGAAGAAAAACAGGACGAAGCTCTAGAAGAAGAGAAAGAAATAGGGAAGAAACTGCCTCCTTTAGAAGAGGGTCAAACGCTAACTTTAGATCATATCGATTCCAAACAGGCCTTTACCCGTCCGCCTCCGCGCTTTACTGAAGCCTCTTTAGTAAAAGAGCTGGAAAAATCCGGTATCGGCAGACCTTCTACTTATGCTTCTATTATGGGCAAAATCCAAAGCCGCGATTATACCAAAAAAGAAAACGGAACACTAATCCCCACTGAACTCGGTAAAATCATCGTTCAAATGCTAGATGAAAATTTTCCCCCTATCATGGATATCCGTTTTACAGCTGCTATGGAGGACGACCTCGAACTAATCGCTGAAAAAAAACGTAAATGGAAAGATCTTATTAAAGCTTTTTGGGAAGAATTTATCCCCATGGTTAAAAAAGCGGAAAAGGAAGCGACCGTTCCCAAGCTTAAAACCGGCATCAAATGCCCTAAATGCTCCTCGGAAGTATTAAAAATCTGGTCGGAAGACAATTACTTCTACGGCTGCAGCAAATACCCTGACTGCGACTACACCGCTACTACAACAGAGCTGGAGTTCAATAAGGATGACTATGATGAAAGTTTTGACTGGGATCAAAAATGCCCTAAATGTAATGCCAAAATGAATATCCGCCACGGCCGTTTCGGTACATTTTTAGGCTGCAGCAAATACCCTGACTGCAAAGGGATTGTCTCTATTCCTAAAAAGGGAGAGCAGGTCCTTAAACCCGAAGACCGCCCCGACTGCCCTGCTATCGGATGCGACGGTAAAATCTTAATGAGAAGGTCTCGTTTTAATAAGATCTTTTATTCATGCTCAAACTTTCCTGACTGCGATGTAATTGTAAATAACCTTGACGACCTGGAAAAAAAATATGACGAGCACCATCCTAAAACCGCTTATGTGAAGAAAGCAACAACCGGAAAAAGAGGATCAAAACGCGGCTATACCGTTTCAAAAGAACTTGCCGTTATCGTTGGTGAAGAACCTCTAACACGAGGACAGATCACGAAAAAGATTTGGGAATATATCAAAAAACACAAGCTTCAGGACAAAAAGAATAAACGGCTAATTGTCCCTGACAAGGCATTAGAAAAGGTTTTTGGGAACAAAGAGCCTTTGGATATGATGCAGCTGGCACGTATTATTTCTAAGCATCTCCAATAATAATTGGAAATGCTTAGAGTCAAGAAGTCTCTTGTTCTTTTAAAAAAAGTCTGTGAAGTAATCGTATAAGGTGATACTTTTTTTCCTTTTTATAATACGGAGGCTATTTATGAGCTCTTCTTCTATAGGATTAGTTCGATTTTCTATTAACTACTTTCAAGCAACAGATAAATTTTTTCCTCTATGTGATTATTTAGTACAAGGAGCTCAGGCCGTTTCAAAAACAGCCCTTGAGTCATTACCCATGAAAAATTTAAAGGGATTTACCTCTCTGATAAATGCATCAGTCATTCCCCTTGGCTATCTATTTGAAGATGTCAGTGCTTTAATAAGCCTATGCAGAACAAGAGACTCTTCCGTTTCGAACATAAAAATTATTAAACTAGCCAGCGACTGCCTCCTTGATTTATCCGATGTCCTTTTATTCATCTGCAGTAAAATAGTCTCTGTAAGCGGACCTCTACTAGCCAAAATCGAATACCTTGGCCTTGCTATGATCATTCTTGGATATGGAAAAAGAACTTTTTCTACATGTCATAAAATAAGCCAAAACGAAAACAATCCGTCTAATAGTAGAAAAAAAATACTCAGCTACCGGTTAATTAAAAATGTCGCTTTATTATCTTTTGCTGCCATCGGTTGCACTTCGACGGTGTATTTTTCACAATTACAACCATTTTTATTACCAGCTTCATTTATCAGCAAATGGTTAATGAATTATTATAAAAATAATGTATAAAAATTTTTTTATTATAAATAACCTTTACTGAATACAAAAAAAATGCTATTTATGAATAAAATTTTTCTTAAAAAAAGAAAGAATTATAAGGAGTACCCTCGATGAGAATGCAAGATAAGGTAATGATAGGATTTTTAGCCATAGGGTTGCTTTCAGCACCTTTTATAAGAATGAGTCTTTTAAAAAAAGAGGCTTCAGAACCAATCGCTTTAGAAAAAAAAGAAACTTTAATAGTCGGAACCAACGCTGAATATCCTCCATTCACCTATATCGAAGACAAGCAAATCAAAGGTTTTGATATTGATGTTATTAACGAAATAGCTTCACGACTGAGCAAAACAACAAAATTTATTGACATGCCCTTTGATTCCATAATACCTGCGACCCTCTTGGGAAAGGTTCAAGTTGTAGCTGCTGGAATGACCAAGACGCCCACCAGAGAAAAAAAAGTTCTTTTTTCTAAACCTTATCATGAAGGCGATCGCTTAATGATTGTAGTCAAAAAAGATTCCGTTATCAAAGAAATGAAAGATCTCATTGGAAAAAGACTAATTGTTAATGAAGGTTATACGGCTGATTTATATGTTTCTTCTGTTAATACCGATGGTATAGATATTATTCGTTTAAATGCTCCCGCCGATGGGTTTATGGCTATTAATAGCAACAGAGCAGAAGCATTTGTTACTTCACAAGCCACCGTTCAAAGCTTTATTGATACAACCACAACTAATACAAGCGCTTATAAATATAATTTTATTAATGATGAAAAAGCTGTTGATCATTATTATATAGTGGTTTCACCGAAACATGCTCATTTGTTAGAAAAAATTAATACTCTTTTAGATCAAATGACAACCGATGGAACTATGACCAATTTAAAAATAAAATGGAAACTGAATGATTAATTTCTCTCTAATATTTCAATCTTTGCCGGATCTGCTCAGAGGATCGTTAGTCTCCATTCAAATAGCTCTAAGTGCCTGTGCCATAGGATTTACCGGAGGAGTTTTTTTAGGGTTATTGTACTCCTCAAATAAAAAGTTCATTCTTTTCCCTGTTAATTTGTATGTATCCGTAATACGCGGGACTCCTATGTTAATCCAAGTGATTACAATTTTTTATGTCCTTCCACAGCTCGGCATCCAGATTTCAGCTTTTTGGGCAGCTATTATCGCCTTAGGCTGCAATAGCAGTGCCTATGTAAGTCAAATCATGCGTACAGGGATTGCATCCGTTTCTATCGGTCAAATAGAAGCCGCATCAACCTTGGGAATAAATAAACTACAGATATTTTTTTCCATCATTTTGCCTCAAGCTATCCGAAATATTTTCCCCGCATTGGGAAATGAATTGGTTACATTGGTTAAGGATTCTAGCTTGGCCTCTATCATTGGCGTAATGGAGCTATCTAAATACGGATCAATAATAAGAAGCCGAACATACGATGCTTTTTCGATATTGCTTATTGTTGCAGTTTTTTATCTTTGTCTAACGAACATATTAACTTACTTATTGAAAGTAATTGAAAAAAGAATGGAAATAAATGTTAAAAATTCAGAATCTTAACAAATCTTTTATTAACAAGAGTATCTTAAAAAATATTTCTCTAGAAGTACACTATGGAGAGATTGCAATCTTATTGGGATCTTCGGGTGTAGGAAAGTCCACTCTCTTAAGAATTCTCAATAATTTAGATGGCTATAATTCAGGGAAAATAGAATTCGAAGGAAAAAATTTAGACTATGATAAACACGTTGGCATGGTCTTTCAAAACTTTCATCTTTTTGAGCACCTCACTTGTGAGCAAAATATTACCTTAGCATTAATTAAACGAGATAAAAAAACACGTGATGAAGCAAAACAGATCGCTCAACAATTACTGCAAAAATATGGCCTTCACAATAAAGCTAAAACTTATGTTTCCCAATTGTCAGGAGGGCAAAAACAGCGTCTTGCTATAGCAAGAACGCTTGCGATTAAGCCCAAAATTATTTGCTTGGATGAACCAACTTCTTCATTAGATCCGCAGTTAACCAATCAAGTAGCTCAAATTATTATCGATCTTGCATTAGATAAACATATTCTTCTTATTGCTTCTCATGACACGGAATTATTACGACAACTACAAAAAAATAATGCAAAAGGAAAGGTTTATCTCCTTAAAAATCAGGAGATCATTGAAACTGTAGATATTGTAAATTTGACAAACCCAGCCTATTCTAAACACATCAATTCCTTTATTCAGGGAATGTTTTAAATCTATCGTTTTCTTACTATAGATTTTTTTTCAATTTTATTTCTTTAATAAAAGTTACCTCTTTGTTATGTTTCCTTTACTTTTATCTCATTTTTTTATGCATTTGTCTTTTACTTCTCCAAAAAAGTAAATGCTAATCAATATACATGATCAAAAAATATGCACAAAGGGAGGCATCATGTTTAAAAAGTTTTTTCTATTAAGCACCATATTTTTTACGGTTTTTTTAAGAGCTGATACACAAAACCTGGATAGGCAGACAGTTGAATCGTATACTAACGACTCATCGTTAAATACAATTAAGCAATGCTATCTTGATTTATCATCAAAAACACCTCTGTTTTATATCGTTCAATTACAAAAAGTAATCTATGATCTTCAACAAAATCCTACCTTTTCCGAAATCATTAAGGATTTTTCCGATCCTGCTGAATTAGGAGAAGTAATTATTTCTATTTCGGCCGATATGAATGATAAATCTCTATTCCAACAAATACTCAAAACATTGCCCGATGAAAAAGCCTCTTTAGCCATCAACAAGTATCTTCCTAAAGAGATCAATGCATTTTTTAAAGAAGTAAAACAAAGTTATCAGCAAAAATGCAAAATGCTTGTTCCAGACATTGTCTTTAGACCCGAATCCGGTCTGTTTTTCTTTTATAAAGAACCGTATGTTTTTGTAAGTAATTTTACTTCCAAACACGGCCACGGAACACGCCTTAATGAGGTGACGTTTAATCGTGAGTGGTTTGAAAAACAAGGCTATAATTTAATCGATGTCCCAGAAGAATTTGCGTTCGAGGGCGGCGCTGAGGTTAAATATGTCAAACATAAAAACAGCGTAGATGTCATTTGCGGATGGGGCTATAGAACGTATTCAGAATCTATTGACTGGGTTGTAGAAAAAATGAAAACAATCACGGGCGAGGATTTTGAAAGGATAAACATCATTAAAGCTCATATCATCGATGAAGACTATTATCATTTAGATACCGCATTAAAAGAAATTCAGGTAATTGAGAACGGAAAAATTGTAGATGAAACAATTATGTACTATCCTCAGGCTTTTGATGAAGAAACACAAGAAGTCTTAAAAAAAACTTATCCTAATGCAATTGTCCTGTCAAAACAAGACGCCTGCAGTTTTGCCTGCAATTCCCCTACCATCAATGATGCAATCATCATAGACAATCGTGTCAGCGTCTCTTTAAAACAGCAGCTTTCAGATCGGGGAATTAAAGTAATCCCTATCGATCTTTCTGAGTTTTTTAAAGCCGGCGGAGGAGGAAAGTGTTTAATCTGCGAATTAGATACAGATTTATTTGATTTCGATTATAAATATAACAATACGATTCAAATGATCAGTTCAACCATTAATGTTTTTGATGTCGTGTATGTCAATGATTCTTATATGGTAGGAAGCATTGGTTGCATTAACAAGGGCTTGGCGCAGCAACAACACGAAAACTTAATTCAACTCCTAAAAAATGAAGGAGCTAATATTTTGTTCATCAACACGGAAAAATTTCGGCAAGATTATGATTTTGATACTTTAAGAAATGCTGTATATGCTGTTGTAAAAGATCATCAACTTAATCTATCCGAATATGATTCCATTTTTATCAAGGCCTCAGCTGAAATAGGCGCTTACTTGCAAAATCAGAAAGCAAGTAATTGTGCATTATTGAATGAAATATTTAAAAAATATGTCTGCTTATTTAATAAAGGCTCATTGTATTCATGGGGGCTTCTATATCAGGCTTTGCATGAAACAAACAAAATATTTCAAAATAATTTGAATGTTAATAATGAGGAAATAATTATGCCAGAGCAAATTTTTCCTTATTTATTCAAAAACAGCACAACAATGATTAATCACTAGTATCTTTTTTTTCCTAGGATGGTAACCCTATCCTAGGAAGTTCCTTCTTTAACCTTTCACAATTTCATTGCTTTTAAATTATTTTTTATCTTACAACTTTGGTCTCAAAAAATATGGAGTTTTTTATGGTATATCCAATACACCCTCTTAGAGAGATGTTATTTTATGCGACGAATGTCATTCGTCCAACCGCAGAAGAAGTAGGAAGAGAACTAATAACCGTACATCCGAATGTAAAGTCTACAGATATTGAATTATACCATTTTTGTAGCGACTTGCCACTAAAACTTGCGCGTATTTGGAGACAAAAACCCCTGGATATCGCCCTCAACATCTCCTCACAACTTCAAAGAAATTCCGAAACATCTCTTCTAGAGAAAGTAGAAGGAAAACCACCTGGATTTATTAATTTTTTTCTAGCCCCTTCCTATATTAACCACTTTCTCACCGAAATGAACAACTCCGCCCGTCTTGCAATACCAAGGCCAAAAACTCCAAGAAGAATAGTAATAGATTTCTCTTCGCCTAATACAGCCAAAGAAATGCATGTAGGCCATCTTCGCTCCACAATTATTGGAGACTCCATTTCAAGACTCTTGGAATTTTTGGGACATGATGTTGTACGCATGAATCACGTTGGAGATTGGGGAACTCAATTTGGAATGTTAATAGCCTTTATTAAAAGGTTTCAACC
>CAZULH010000017.1:0-15572 GCA_964621105.1 uncultured bacterium | reverse complement strand
TTTATTTGAGGAGCTAAACGCGATGCTAAAAAAGCCACCTAAACGGGTGAGTTATCTTAACAAGAAAGAGATCATTGATTTACCCAACTTGATTGAAATTCAAATGAAGTCTTTTCATGAATTTCTACAGGCAGATTTATTGCCTCATGAAAGAGAGAACATTGGCCTTCAGGAGGTTTTCAACGAAATCTTTCCGATTAAGTCCTACGATGAAAAAACCGTTTTGGAATTTCTTTCCTACAGCTTGGGCATTCCCAAGTACACTCCTGAAGAATGCATTCGAAGAGGGATTACTTTCAATGTTACATTGAAAGTGAAGTTTCGCTTAACGGATGAAACAGGGATTAAGGAAGAAGAAGTCTATATGGGCACATTGCCGATTATGACGGAAAACGGCACTTTTGTCATCAACGGAGCAGAACGGGTTATTGTATCGCAGCTTCATCGTTCTCCCGGCATCGCTTATGAAAAAATTCGTCATCCTAAGGGAACGACACTGTATTCTTTCCGTATTATTCCTTATCGCGGCAGCTGGCTGGAAGCTTCTTTTGATAATAGTGACATGATCTATATTTTTGTCGATCGAAAGAAACGAAGAAAAAAAGTTCTGGCAACATCCTTTGTACGAACATTGGGATACTCATCGGATGCGGACATATTGGAAGAATTTTTTGAAACACGCCGTATAAAAATTCGTTCGGAAAAAGATATTGTCGAACTTGTCGGAAAAGTTTTAGCAGAAGATATTGTTGATGAAAACACAGGCGTTGTATTTGGAAAAGCTGCAGAAAAGCTGACAACGGCCATGTTGAAACGTATGCTGGATGAAAAAATCGCTGCTATTCGAATTGTCGAAGATGCCGATGAGTCTCATCCGGTTATCAAAATGCTGGAAAAAGATCCTACGGATTCCTATGAGTCCGCTCTTAAAGATTTTTATCGTAAGATCCGTCCGGGCGAACCGGCAACATTGTCTAATGCGCGTTCAGCTATTATGCGTATGTTTTTTGATCCTAAGCGTTATAACTTAGGCCGTGTCGGTCGTTATAAGCTTAACTGTAAGCTAGGTATGAGCATTGAAGATGAAGATCTTAATGTCGTTACACTGAAAAAAGAAGATGTAATTGCCGCTTTAAAATATCTAGTCCGTTTAAAACTCGGTGATGACAGCGTAAACACTGATGATATCGACCATTTGGGCAATCGAAGGGTTAGAAGTGTTGGCGAACTTGTTCAAAACCAGTGTCGAATTGGACTTTCGCGAATGGAGAAAATTATCAAGGAGAGAATGAACCTCTTTGATTTTTCTTCCGATACAATGACTCCGGGAAAAATCGTTTCAGCCAAAGGGCTTGTAGGCGTGCTTAAAGACTTTTTCGGGCGTTCACAGCTTTCTCAGTTTATGGATCAGACCAATCCTGTTTCCGAACTGACTCACAAACGAAGGCTTTCCTGTTTAGGGCCGGGAGGCTTAAATAGGGAAAGAGCCGGATTTGAAGTGCGGGACGTTCATTCCTCTCACTACGGACGTATCTGTCCTATTGAAACGCCGGAAGGACCCAATATCGGGCTGATTACCTCTTTATCAACGTTTGGAAAGATCAATGAATTCGGATTTGTGGAAACTCCTTATCGACTGGTTAAAGATGGAATTGTGACCGAAGAAATCGAATATATGACAGCGGATATCGAAGAGCAGAATGTGATTGCGCAGGCATCGGCAAGACTTGATGAATATCAAATGTTCAAAGATCCAATCTGCTGGGCGAGATATCGCGGCGAGCCGATGGAAATTAAAACGGAAGATGTTACGCATATGGACGTTTCTTCCAAGCAGTTAGTATCTGTTGTAGCAGGACTGATTCCCTTTTTGGAGCATGATGACGCTAACCGTGCCTTGATGGGATCGAATATGCAGAGGCAGGCCGTTCCTTTATTAAAAACGGAATCGCCGATCGTAGGGACAGGACTGGAAAAGCGGGCAGCGAGAGACTCCCGTGCTGTCATCATAGCAGAAGAGAATGGAATAGTCGATTATGTCGATGGTTTTAAAATTATTATAGCGCCGGAAGATAACCCTCTTAAAAAGAAAACGTATATTCTGAAAAAGTTTTTACGTTCCAACACAGGTTCATGTATTAATCAGCGTCCATTATGTCAGGTTAATGATAAAATCTATGCCGGCGATGTGATTGCAGACGGACCTGCAACGGACAGCGGAGAGCTGGCGTTAGGCAAGAACGTTATCGTGGCCTTTATGCCATGGTGCGGCTATAACTATGAAGATGCCATTATCATATCGGAAAAACTGATCAAGGAAGATACTTATACTTCGATTTACCTAGAAGAATTTGAACTGACCGCCCGTGACACAAAATTGGGTAAAGAAGAGATCACAAGAGATATTCCGAACGTTTCTGAAGAAGCTCTAAAAGATCTTGGCGAAGATGGCATTATCCGGATTGGGGCAGAAGTTAAGCCCGGCGATATCCTCGTTGGAAAAATTACACCGAAATCAGAAACCGAGCTTTCTCCTGAAGAAAGACTTCTTCGGGCAATTTTCGGGGAAAAAGCCGCTGATGTCAAAGATGCCTCTTTGATAGTTCCTCCAGGAACAGAAGGCGTGGTGATGGATGTAAAAGTCTTTTCTAGAAGAGACCGTTTATCCAAAACCGATGAAGAATTAGTAGAAGAAGCTTCCAGAGTAAAAGATATCCACCAGGAATATCACGCAAAAGAAGCGGAACTGCAGATGGAATTTCATGAAAAAATGGGCGCCTTGCTGCTTAATGAACCTGCGCCGCATGCGATCATGAACAGAAAAACCGGAGAGATCATCATTGCTCAGGGTCAAGCGATCACGCAGGATATGATAGAAGATCTGGAAAATTATTCCGCTGAAGATTTGATCATGGAAAGTCATGAAATTTATTCACAGCTGAGAAATATTTTCCGTGAATATGAAATGGAAAAACAGGCATTGGAAAGCAAGCACAAAGCGCAAATCGAACATACGAAGAAAGGTGATATTGAATTAGAAGCAGGAGTGATCCGCCAGGTAAAGGTCTATGTAGCGACAAAAAGAAAGCTGCAGGTAGGGGATAAAATGGCAGGACGCCACGGAAACAAAGGTGTTGTTGCCCAGTTAGTGCCTGAAGCCGATATGCCTTATCTTGAAGATGGGTCAACGGTGGAGATTATTCTTAATCCGTTAGGCGTGCCTTCAAGGATGAACATTGGACAGCTGTTAGAGACCCATTTGGGGATAGCAGCTAAAAAAGCCGGTATTTATGTAAAGTCGCCGGTCTTTGAAGGATTCCCTGAGAATAAGATTTGGGAAATGATGAAAGAACAGAATCTTCCTGAAGATGGAAAAATGGTGCTGTTCGATGGACGTACAGGCGAGCGATTTGATAACTCTGTCGTAGTCGGCTGTATTTACATGCTGAAGCTCAGTCACCTTGTTGCTGATAAAATTCACGCCCGTTCAATCGGACCCTATTCGCTTGTTACCCAGCAGCCTCTCGGTGGAAAGGCTCAAATGGGGGGACAGCGATTTGGAGAGATGGAAGTATGGGCATTAGAAGCATATGGAGCTGCTCATCTTCTTCAGGAAATGCTGACGGTAAAATCTGACGATGTAGCCGGAAGAACACGTATTTATGAGTCGATCGTAAAAGGGGAAAACACTTTGCAGCCAAGCACTCCTGAATCGTTTAACGTATTAGTAAAAGAGATGCAGGGACTATGTTTGGATATCCGTACAGAATCTGCAAAAGAAGAAAAATAATTGATCATAGGAGACATTAATGGACTTTGAGGACTATAAAGCTTCTCATTTTGATAAATTGACGATCAAAATTGCATCTGATGATGTAATTCGTAATGAATGGTCGCATGGAGAGATCAAAAAACCGGAAACGATCAATTATCGAACTTTCAAACCGGAAAAAGGCGGACTTTTCTGTGAAAAGATTTTTGGTCCGACTAAAGACTGGGAATGCGGATGCGGAAAATATAAAAGAATTAAGCATAAAGGCATTGTCTGTGACCGTTGCGGCGTTGAGGTAACTTTATCAAAAGTGAGAAGAGAGCGTATGGCTCATATTGAGCTGGCCGTACCTGTTGTGCATATTTGGTTTTTTAAAACTATGCCTAGCCGTATCGGAAATATTTTGGGAATGTCGGCCAACGATCTCGAACGCATCATCTATTATGAAGAATTTGTTGTTCTTGATCCGGGAAGGACTGATTTAGAAAAAAAACAATTGATTAATGACACTGAGTACCGAGAAGCGCAAGAGAAATGGGGACCCGATTCTTTCGTTGCCAAAATGGGAGGAGATGCTGTTTTTGAACTTTTAAGAACAGAAGATTTATCAATTATTGTGCATGAACTGAAAGAAAAATTAAGAAGGACCAAGTCCATGCAGGCAAGGATGAAGCTGGCTAAACGTCTAAAAATAGTAGAAGGCATAGCTGGTTCGCCCAATAAAACCGAAAATATGGTTTTATCCTGTGTTCCTGTAATCCCTCCTGAACTGCGTCCATTAGTACCGTTAGACGGCGGAAGGTTTGCAACTTCGGATCTTAACGATTTATATCGAAGGGTTATTAATAGAAACAACCGTCTTAAATCTATTTTAAAGCTGAAAACACCTGATGTTATTATCCGCAATGAAAAAAGGATGCTTCAGGAAGCGGTTGATGCGTTATTTGATAACGGCCGTCATGGTCATCCTGTAATGGGTGCCGGCAATCGTCCGTTAAAATCGCTTTCAGAAATGCTTAAAGGAAAGCAGGGGCGTTTTCGTCAAAACCTACTTGGAAAACGGGTGGATTATTCCGGCCGTTCGGTCATTGTGGTCGGTCCGGAACTGAAATTTAATCAGTGCGGTATTCCTAAGCAGATGGCCCTAGAGCTTTTTGAACCTTTTATTGTTAAAAGACTTAAAGACCAAGGATTTGTTTATACGATTCGTTCGGCAAAAAAAATGATTCAGCGTCAGGATCCGCAGGTATGGGATGTTCTAGAAGAAATTATTAAAGGCCATCCTGTTCTGCTTAACCGTGCTCCTACGCTTCATAGGCTAGGCATTCAGGCTTTTGAGCCTATTTTGATTGAAGGAAAGGCTATCCGTATTCACCCTCTTGTTACAACCGCTTTTAACGCTGACTTTGACGGTGACCAGATGGCTGTACACGTTCCTTTGTCTATTGAAGCGCAGCTGGAAGCAAAATTATTAATGATGGCACCGGACAATATTTTCCTGCCTTCTTCCGGCAAACCTGTTTCCGTACCTACTCAGGATATGATTTTAGGGCTGTATTATATTATGCATGATCCGATCATCAATCCGGAAAATCATAAGAAAAAGATAAAAATCTTTGCTGACCAGGAAGAGGTGTTAGTAGCTTTGGGAGCAGCGAAAAATAACCACGAATTTGATGAGGCCCTAAGAAATTCCGAAAGAAGTTTTGATACCGGAAGAGGCATTCATATTCATGAAAAGATCAAAGTGCGAATCGCCGATGCAATTATTGAAACTACACCGGGCCGTGTGATTTTTAATACGATTGTACCGCAAGAACTTGGATTTCAAAACTATTCGCTTCGCAAGAAAAAACTGTCTGAACTGGTATTGAACTGTTATAAGAAAGTTGGTTTGGAAAAAACGGTACAGTTCTTAGACAACATGAAAATGTTAGGTTTTCAGGAAGCGACAAAAGCTTCCTTGTCTATGGGTGTGCGAGATGCGATTATTCCTGAGAGCAAAGGCAAACTTTTGGAAGAAGCTTATAAGCGCGTAGCGAAAGTGAAAAAACAATATGAAGACGGAATTATTACCGAAGGGGAAAGGCATTCGAAAATTATTAGTATCTGGACTGAGGTCACAGATGAATTGTCCGAAGAGCTTTTCAAAATTATCAGCAAGATTGACGGTTATCGCTTAAATCCTCTGTATTTGATGATGGATTCAGGTGCTCGGGGAAATAAATCTCAGGTTAAACAGCTTGGCGCACTACGGGGTCTGATGGCGAAACCTTCCGGAGAAATTTTGGAATCACCGATTACCTCAAACTTCCGGGAAGGGCTGTCTGTGTTAGAGTATTTTATTTCTACTCACGGTGCCCGTAAAGGTTTGGCCGATACTGCGCTTAAAACAGCTGACTCAGGATATTTGACACGACGGCTAGTTGACGTTGCGCAAGATGTTATCCTTGTTGAGAAAGACTGCGGCACTCTTAACGGTATAGAGATGTATGCGATCAAACAGGGGCAGCAGGAACTTGTACCTCTAAGAGACCGTATTTATGGACGGACCGTCTGTGATGATATCTATCAGCCGGGCGACAAGACAGTTGTATTAGCAGAAGCGGGTGAAATGCTGACATTGCAGAAAGCGGAAGCGATCGATGATGCCGGCATTGAAATGGTTAAAATACGTTCAGCCTTGACTTGTGAGAGCAAACACGGCGTTTGTGCAAAATGCTATGGCATGAACTTAGCTTCCGGTTCGATTATCGGAATGGGTGAAGCGATTGGAATTATTGCCGCCCAGTCGATTGGGGAGCCTGGAACGCAGCTGACTATGAGAACTTTCCATATCGGGGGTATTGCTTCTGCAGGATTAAGTCCTCAGCTGATTTCTGCCCACGAAGGAATTATGATCTATGAGGGACTTAGAATTGTTCAAAAAGAAGATGGCAATTGGGTCACCTTAAATAAAAACGGAACGCTTAATATTATTCGTGATGAAGGACGTCCTTTAGACGAATATAAAAAACTGCTTGAGACAAAATCAATTGAACCGATGCAGACTTTCCCTGTTGAATTAGGAACAACGATTCTGATTGCAGATGGAGTTCAAGTGAAAAAAGGAACAAAAGTCGGCGAATGGGAGCAGCACAGCAGTCCGATTATCTGCGAAAAGCCGGGATATGTGCATTATGAAGATCTTGTCGAGGGTATTTCTACGCAGAGAGAAACGAACAAACAGACGGGACAGATTGAATATATCGTCAAACAGCATCGCGGAGAACTTCATCCGCAGATTATGATTTATACCGATCAGGAAGGCCAAGAGCTGGTAGGAACCTATGCTATTCCTTCCGGAGCTGTTTTAACCGTAAAGGAAAAACAGCATGTGGCAGCGGGTATAACTTTGGCAAAACTACCTCGCGGAGCCATCAAAACGAAAGATATCACTGGAGGATTGCCTCGAGTTGCTGAATTGTTCGAAGCGCGTATGCCGAAAGATGCTGCTGAAATTGCAAAAATTGATGGAATCATTGATTTTCGCGGCGTGAAAAAGAAAGGCGTGCAGAAAAACAAACGGATTGTTGTGGTTCGCGATGAGAAATCCGGAATGGAAATCGAACATTTAATTCCATTAACCAAACACTTAATTGTGCAGAAAGGAGATGCTGTCGTGAAAGGTCAGCCTTTGACGGAAGGATCGGTTGTTCCTCAGGAAATTTTAGAGATCTGCGGTGTAAGAGAACTGCAGCGCTATCTGTTAAATGAGGTCCAGGAGGTCTATCGTCTTCAGGGTGTGGAGATTAGTGATAAACATATTGAAATTATCATTCGTCAGATGCTTCGAAAAGTACGGATTACCGATCCGGGTGATACGACTTTCCTTTTCGGAGAAGATATCGACAAGAAACATTTCCATGAGACAAATAGCCGTACGATGGAAGAAGGCGGAAAGCCGGCAAAAGCTTCGCCATGCCTGCTTGGAATAACGAAAGCTGCATTAATTACCGAATCCTTTGTATCCGCAGCCTCTTTCCAAGAGACAACACGGGTACTTACAGATGCGGCCAGTGAAGGAAAAGAAGATTATCTTCTCGACTTTAAGTCCAATGTGATTATGGGGCATCCTATTCCGGCCGGAACATGTTTCGATGTAGAAAGAGCTAAAAAAATATCTGAAGATAAAGAGACTTTGGAAGTTTCTTTTAATTATTTTCAATAGTTATGGCTTTTTCGGTATCGCCCTGTTCGGTTAATGGGACTGGTTCTTTTTATAAGATCCTTGAATGTGAAATAGAAAGGCATTTGTCAGCTTTTAATTGGGGTCAATATACTCGTATCTTGCATGAAAGATTGCAAGGTACGCAAGATGTCGATGATTTGTTTACGTTTGTTTATTATTTTTCTCTTCAGTACATTAAGGGGATGATGCATGAAAAACCCATCTTTTCTTGTTTAAGCTCTTTAGACATTACAAGGCTCTCTGAGAGAATACAGCTGGAAGCTATCAGAACCTATGTAAAATTATATATTTCTCCTGCAGCTGCGCTGGAACGTATTGCTCAAGATTTATAGGCAGCATAACGGGGGAAAATTTCAAAAAAGCTCTCATGAAGCTTTTCAAAGGCCATAGAATCATTTTTAAGCGGCTATTGGAACAACAAGAAAAAACGATTGTCATTGTTTTAAGCTGTTTAATCTGGTTCATTTATGCCTCCTAAAAAAAGTCGTTTTGTGATATGATCTTTGCATAAAAAATATTTTTACATAAGAATTTAATAGTTTCTTTAATTGAATTACCTCTGATTAAGCGATATAATAATTCCGAGTTAATATTTTTTTTATTGTTAAATAATAAATAGGTGTAATAAATATGGCTGCTTATGTTCTTGTAGGACAATGTGTCCATGAAATGTCGTTTTCTTTTGAAAAAGCAGGGGATTTTCTTACGATTGTTCAGAAAAATAAAAATCCTGTTGTATGTCCAATCGAAGTGAATTGGTCTGTATATTCTGAGAGTTTATGCGGGTTGGATTTACTTGATCTTCCTTTTGAAGAGAAACAAAGAGAGGTCATTGTTTTATCTACGGAAATAGCAAAAAATATCTTAAACAGCTATATTGTCAGGCCGTTTTGTTTTTTTTCTGAAAAAGACAGAGAAACTTTTTATGATTGTTTAATTGAAGGGGTCAAAAGAAAACTGATTTCTTGTAAAAATGTGAGAGAAGGGAGACTAATTCCAACTTTTTCGAGGCCTATTGATAGAACAGGCGGCTTGGCTGCTATTGCACAAAGATTATAATGATATAGGAGATGATTTTATGGTTATGCGGGTTGAATTAAATTCTGGTCCTGAACAAAATCTATTGATTTTTTCTTTTGGTGAAGGGGATGAGGATTATTTCTATTCTTCGTCTGTTGGCAAAACGGAAGGCGAAGAGTATTGCGAAAAAATGGGAATTAACTGGCAAAGAGTTATTTTAGGGGCATGCGATTTGATATTAGATAGAGGTTTTGATAAACGGATGCAGATCGTTACGGTTCTTTCGAAAATGATTGCTGAAAATATTTTTAAAAATTATATCGCTTGTTTTTCATGTAGTATCTCTGATTCTGAAAGATGCAAAATATTCAATACATTGATAAATAATGTTTCATCTAAGTTACAGCGGGGACTGCAGGATTATTGTCAATATCTGCAGGAGCAGCATGCGTCTTTTTTTCAATGGCGGGCACAGCAAAGAAATGTATCTCTTTCTCCTCCGTTAGAAACGAAACCTAATTTAATGGAAATTGTGAATCATCTGTAATCCTTATAAAGGTATCTGCAGATCCTTAAAAAGATAGTATTGCCAGACGATGCCCATATCCTGGTATTCTTTTGCTATGGTGTTTTTGAGCTTTTTTCTATCTTTTTTTGATAAGGGCAAAGAAAATGACCCTATTTTTTTTTGCAGAAGCTCTTTCCTTTTTAGATCTTTTATTTCTTTAAAGAGGTCATGTTCTATATGCATATTTTTAAGAAAGGACCGGTATTGGTTTTGAAAGGATAAAAAATGCTCTTGGGGGCACCCTCCGGAAAAAACATAGAAGGTATCGTTATATTTGCATATGGCCTGCAGTAAAGAAAACATTTTGGTTTTCTCTTTTTTCTTCATGTGAAAGAGTCGAAAGGACAAAGAGGGAAAGTCGATTTTGTTTAAATCGGTAAGTTCAAAGCCATTTTTTTTATGCAGCTTTTTGACAAGGCTGCAATAATCTTCTAAAGAAAGAGAGGCTTTTTCTGTCGCGAGATTGATCGATTCGTGATGGGAGTTGACAAAAGCGACGGTCACCTGTTTTGTCAGCTGTGAGGGATGGACTAAATGCCAGCTGCTGTCGACAGAAAAGAGCAGATATTCTTTCCCAAATATACAGGTGACAAGAAAAAGAAAAAAAAAGATTCGCTGCAGCATCAGGTGGTATTTTTCTTTACGGATGCAACAACAACAATAATCCCTACAAAAAAGAGAACTCCCATAACAACCATAGCGGTAGAGACGGCGGTATAAGAGCCGGAACTGGCAGCGCTTCCTGTTTGTTCAGAGGCAGGGAGGTTGGAGAGGTCCCCTTCCGATGAGAAAGCCGAAACGCAAAGGGAAAGGGCTGTAGCTAGTGTGATCAGTTTTTTTAACATGGTTCAATCCTTTATTTTTTATGAATTTTAATGGCTACAATTACACCGGTAACAATAAGCAGGGCGATGCTGGCGGTTGTCCATGCTATAGTGGTAAAGGAGCTTGATTCTACAGCGGCATTTCCGGTCTGAGGGGTTTCTTCTTCGCAAAAGCCGGGGAATAATAAACATGTGCCTGTAAGCAGTGTCAAAATGAATTTTTTCATAAAAATTTTCACGTAAGTTAAAAAAAGCTAAACATATAACTCAAAAAATTTCTATCATTTTTTTTTATTTTCTCTCTTTTTCTCTATGTCAGAATTTGTTATGAATGTAGGGATATGTTATATTCGCAAAAAAACAAAGGCAGAAAGTCATGCAGCCAGGCAAAGAGAAGATAAAAAAAATTTGTGATACCTTAAGAGAAGAGACGATTGAACCGGCAAAGCAGGAAGCTAAAGAAATTTTAGAAAATGCTCATCTTCAGGCTAAGTCTATCATTGATGAAGCAAAGAAAAAGTCGGAAGATATCCTTAAAAAAAATAGAGAGCAGCTAGAAAAAGAAAAACAGGTTTTTCTTTCAGCATTGATACTGGCGTCTAAACAGAGCTTGGCGGCGCTTAAGCAGATGATTGACGAGAAACTGTTTTCCGAAACGTTGTCGAATGTGCTTGTAGAAAAAACCTCTCAGAAAGAGGTAGTTGAAAAATTATTAGAGGCAGTCGTCGAGGCGATAAAAAAAGAAGGAATAGAAGGCGATATCAGCGCTTATATTCCGAAAAAACTTTCAAGTGAAGAAATAGCCAAATCCTTGATGAAATCCGTATTGGAAAGATTAAAAGATAAACAGGTGTGTGTTGCAGATATTGCAGGCGGCGTGAAAGTTGCCTTAAAGGACCAGAAGGTTACATTGGATATTTCCGATGAAGCGATCAAGGAGCTTGTTGCAAAATATATTCATAGGGATTTTCGTCAGATGCTTTTTCAGGCGTAGGTAATTATGGCAAAGTATTATTTTCTTATTTGTTCGCTGCCCAGGATTAGTCTGCAGCAGCAGATGGACATTTCTTTTGAAGAGTTAATGGCTCTTATGCATCTGAATTTAACAGAAGAGGACTTGCAAAAAGTCTATACGCTTCGAAGCATTTATGATTATTTGAACCTGCGTGCCTACTGGCAGAAAAAGCCTTTAGATCCGAAAGGAGCTCTTGATGAGAAAAAAATGGAGCATGCGCTTTTAGCGAAGGACTATTTTTTTGATGAGGTTTTCTCTTTTATGGAAACGCATCAGAGCGTAGAAAAAAGACTGCAGGAGTTCACTTTGATTTTCTCGAAATTCTTTAATGTTATGATCGAAGAAAATCAGGGATTTTTGAAAAAGTATTTTCGATTGGAAAAACATATTCGTCAGGTGATGAGCGCCCTTCGGGCAAAAAAAATGAAAAGAGATCTGACAAAAGAGCTTGTAGAAGAGGAAAATGATGATTTTTTTCTATGGGACATTCTGGCGCAGAAAGACACGGACCAGTATATCCCTAAAGATGAATTCGCTAGGCTGAAAACACTTTATGACGAGCATCTTTACCATCCTGCCAATCTGCAGAGAGAGTTTTTGCAGTATCGCATTGAGATGATTAAAAATATCGAGTGTGAATATTTTTCAATCGATGAGGTTTTGCGATATCTTGCCGTTTATTTTATCATCTATGATTGGCAGCAGCTTCATCCCTCGATGAGTAAAGGGATTATCGAAAAATTAGCATAAGGAAAAAACAATGAGCACAGAATGTTTGGCAACAGGAAAAGTTGTAGAAGGATTTGGAAATTTGCTTCATGTCGAGTATGAGGGGAATATCCGGCAGGGCGAAGTCTGTTTAATAGAGGTAGATGATATTGCCTGTTCTGCGGAAGTGATTGAGATTGTCGGCAATCAGGCAAAAATACAGGTATTTGAAGATACACGTGGAATTGAATTGAATAGCGATGTCCGTTTTTCCGGAAGGCTTTTGGAAGCGGAATTAGGCCCCGGCCTTTTAACTTCAATTGTGGATGGACTGCAGAATCCGTTAGAGAAAATCGGAGAGAAGAAAGGATATTTTTTATCGCGAGGTACCTACCTGCCGCCATTAGATAGAGAGAAAAAATGGGAGTTCCAGGCTCTTTGCAAAGAAGGCGATCAGGTGAAGCGCGGCAGTTTTTTGGGCGAAGTTATGGAAGGAAGGTATCCTCATAAGATCATGGTGCCTTTTCAGATGAGAGGGAAATATACTGTTACCTGGGTAGCGAAAGAAGGCTCTTATACGGTCGAAGAAAAAATAGCGACAATAGAAGATGAACAGAAACGAAGTTATACGATTACCATGCTGCAGAGATGGCCGATCAAAAGAGAGCTGTTTGAGGGCAAAAAGGTAAAACCGCAAAAAGATTTGCCTACCGGACTTCGAATTATCGATACACAGTTTCCTCTGTTAAAAGGAAGTACTTTTTGTTCTCCCGGCCCTTTCGGTGCCGGTAAAACAGTTTTGCAGCATCATTTGGCCAAACATTCCAATGTAGATATGGTAGTCATAGCGGCATGTGGAGAAAGGGCCGGTGAAGTTGTAGAGGTGCTGCGAGAATTTCCTAAGCTGATTGATGAAAAAACAAAAGAGCCTCTGATCAATCGCACCGTAATTATTTGTAATACATCGTCTATGCCGGTAGCTGCAAGGGAAGCTTCAGTATATATGGGAGTGACAATAGCGGAATATTATCGGCAGATGGGATATGATGTTCTCCTTCTTGCTGATTCGACATCGAGATGGGCGCAGGCGATGAGAGAGATATCGGGCAGGCTGGAAGAAATTCCAGGAGAAGAAGCTTTTCCGGCATATTTGTCTTCAAGGATTGCCGCCTTTTATGAAAGGGCGGGGGTCATTGAGCTGGACTCGGACCTTAAGGGGTCAGTAACGATCGGCGGCACGGTTTCTCCTGCCGGAGGCAACTTTGAAGAGCCCGTAACACAGGCTACGCTTTCTGTTGTAGGAGCCTTTTTGGGGCTTTCGCGGGAAAGGTCAGACGCCAGACGTTATCCTGCAATCGATCCGTTAATTTCCTGGACAAAGTACCTTACCGTTGCAGCAGAGGCCTATAAGGATAAATTCCATGACTGGCAGAAAAAAGTTATGGCCTCTTTGGAATTATTAAAAGAAGGAAAAAATATCGAACAGCGCATGGAGGTAATTGGAGAAGAAGGCACCTTAATTTCCGATCTGATTATTTACCTTAAGTCTGAGCTGTATGATATCTGTTATCTGCAGCAGAATGCTTTTGACAAGGAAGACGCCTATTGTTCCCAAGAGCGGCAGATCGAACTGTTTGCGTTGGTTCAGAAGATCTTTTCTCTAGATTTTTCTTTTTCCTCTCATGATGAGGCGCGAAGCTATTTCTTAACGCTTCAGTCCAAATTAAAGAATTTAAATTTTATGGAGTTCCATTCGAGCAGCTATCATGCCCATTATCAGGAAATCGAAAACTTCATTAAACCGTTTGAAAAATAAGGAAGACCGTACATGCGAAAAGTATATGACCGAATTATAGATATGCGTGGTAATTTGATCACCGTAAAGGCGGAAAATGTCCAGCTGGGAGAAATTGCCATGATTTACAAAAGTGACGGTTTAACCACCTTGTCTTCCGTTTTAAAGTTTCGCGGAGAACAGGTCACTCTGCAGGTATTTGAGAATACGAGAGGGATATCAACAGGGGATAAAGTTGTTTTTTTGAAAAAACAGATGCAGGCGGTGTTCTCTCAGGATTTATTAGGCCGCTGTTTGAACGGTACAGGCGAGCCGATTGATTTTGGCCCTCAAATCGAAGGTAATCCTATCGATATTAATCTTCCTTCGTTTAATCCGACCAAACGGATTATTCCAAGAGAAATGGTAAAAACGAATATCCCTATGATCGATATGTTCAACTGTCTTGTCAAATCGCAAAAAATTCCGATTTTTTCCGTTCCCGGCGAGCCTTATAATGCTCTTTTGATGCGTATTGCCAATCAGACCGATGCCGATGTTGTGGTGATCGGAGGAATGGGACTGCGTTTTGATGACTATCAGGCCTTTTTGGAAAATGCCAAAACGGCAGGATCTTTAGATAAAACGGTGATGTTCGTCCATCAGGCAACAGATCCCGCTGTTGAATGCCTGCTTGTTCCGGACATGGCGCTAGCGGTTGCGGAGAACTTTGCTGTAGAGGGAAAAAATGTATTGGTGCTTCTAACGGACATGACAGCTTTTGCCGATGCGATTAAGGAAATATCGATAACTATGGACCAGATCCCTTCCAATCGCGGTTATCCGGGATCTTTATATTCCGATTTGGCCTCACGTTATGAGAAAGCTGTCGATATTGACAATAGCGGGTCTATTACCATTATTTCTGTAACGACAATGCCTGGAGGCGATGTCACGCATCCTATCCCTGACAATACCGGATACATTACTGAAGGGCAGTTTTATCTGCACGATGGTTTTATCGATCCTTTTGGATCGCTGTCAAGATTAAAACAGAACGTTATCGGAAAAGTTACCCGTGAAGATCATTCGGAGGTTGCTAATACCCTTATTCGTCTTTATGCCGACTCAAAAAAAGCAAAAGAGAGACAAAGTATGGGCTTTAAGCTGTCAAAATGGGATGAAAAGCTGTTATTTTTCTCTATGCAGTTTGAAAAGAGGCTGATGAACCTCGAAGTCAACATACCTTTAGAGAAAGGGTTAGACCTTGGATGGATGATTTTATCCGAATGCTTTGATATTTCCGAAATCGGCATGAAAAAAGCGCTTACAGATAAGTACTGGCCGAAAAAAGGATAGGCAAAAATGAGTAAGATCAAGCTGACTAAAACCAATCTTCGCTATCAGCAGATGAAGTATCGTCAGCTACAGAAATATCTGCCGATTTTGCGTTTGAAAAAAGCGCTGTTACAATCGGAGATTGATCATGCAGATGCCCATATTGAAAGATGGACAGAAGAATTGAATAAAAAGAAAAGTAAAATTTCTTCTTTTGCCTATTTATTTCAGGAAAGATGGGGTGTTGATTATTTGAAGTATGTCAAGGTCCAGCATATAGAAAAGCATTATGAAAATATCGCCGGTGTAGATATTCCGGTTT